>VTTJ01000006.1:0-300000 GCA_008364785.1 Bacillus sp. BGMRC 2118
GGCTAAACGCGGCGGACTGTAAATCCGCTCCCTCAGGGTTCGGCGGTTCGAATCCGTCCCCCTCCACCATTATTTTATAGGGGTATAGTTTAAAGGTAGAACGAAGGTCTCCAAAACCTTTGGTGTGGGTTCGATTCCTGCTACCCCTGCCAATATTATATTTTCATGGCGGTCGTGGCGAAGTGGTTAACGCATCGGATTGTGGTTCCGACATTCGGGGGTTCGATTCCCCTCGGTCGCCCCATTTTTTATCAACTTTACCTTAGTGGTTGCATATAATAGCATTATCCATTGATTGATTGCGGAAGTAGTTCAGTGGTAGAACACCACCTTGCCAAGGTGGGGGTCGCGGGTTCGAATCCCGTCTTCCGCTCCAATGGCGGCATAGCCAAGTGGTAAGGCAGAGGTCTGCAAAACCTTTACCACCGGTTCGAATCCGGTTGCCGCCTCCATTGATTTGCCGGTGTGGCGGAATTGGCAGACGCGCACGACTCAAAATCGTGTTCCTCTGGAGTGTCGGTTCGACCCCGACCACCGGTACTGTAAGACTGGTTCGCCAGTTTTTATTTTTACCTTAGCTTCGACAAATTTCTACCTTTTTTTCATGCGGGTGTAGTTTAGTGGTAAAACCTCAGCCTTCCAAGCTGATGTTGTGAGTTCGATTCTCATCACCCGCTCCATACATAACCTTATTTACAACGCAGTGTTTCGTTTACTTATAAACGTGGCATTGCGTTTTTTATTTAGTCTCTTTTCTAAAAATTTATTGATTTTAGTATAACTTGTAGGTGTTTTACTTTGGTTCCTATTTTGAACAAAGCCTTTCACTGTGTGTGACGTACCTTACTCTTCTATCAATTACCTATTTTATTACCATCTTTATCGTACTTGAATTGGCCTGGTGTTTTCAAAGTAAACAAAGTTTGTAAATGAAACTGTCATTACAGGGGATGCAGGCTGAACTGCTTATTAATAGAAACGAAAAACTGGACTGCCAGCTGGCAGTCCAGTTTTTATTTACGTATAATTTTGTAACTTGCAGTGCCACCGTTTACTTGGGTGAACATTTTACTCATTGCTTGCAGGAGAGAATTGATTTCTTCTTCAGAAGTCATCGAAGGGTGTAAGTAGGCAATTTGTATAGCAGATATGGTCTCTTCAGTTACTGCAGTTCGCCTTGAGTCAACGAAAGGACTGCCAAACGGACCACTCTCATCAGTACTAATTAACTTTTGGTTTGCGTCAATTATCCGGTTGTTGAGTCCCTCATATTGTTCGTCCTTTTGTCCCAGCTTGATGAGGATATCTCCGGTTAGATTTTGTTTATCATAGATGCCAATTGGGATTCCATATTGCAATGAGAAGAAGTTGTTAATATCAGCTGCAGAATGGATGGGTGCAAGAAAATCTCTTTTTGCAATTCTTCTTGTCAGTGCCTCGTGAGATGGACGATATTTACTAGGATCCATGCCAAGCTTCTTAAAGACACTTCGCCATTCTTTTATCCCTTGAAACTCACTAAGTGGTTGATTGTCTAAGTCAAACGCTATTGACTCCTGATATAATTGGAATCTACCTTTAATCATTTGTGGAGAAGAGGAGACTGTTATCTCTTCATAAGTGATAATGCCAACTTTAAAATCAGGTACTTTACTACTAACGGATGAATCAATCGTTACCTTCATTTGTCAATAACCTCCTTCTAGTATGACGATAGATTGTTATGATACTATCAATATATATGGATGCAGACAAGTTAGCAAGAAAGGAGGATTATGATGGATATTAAAGCTCTACAACAAGAGTTAATTTTATATAGTAAGGAAATTGGAATAGATAAAATTGGTTTTGCGAGCACCTCTCCGTTTGAGGAGTTGAAAGATAGATTAGTGCAACAACAGGAATTAGGCTACCAATCTGGCTTTGAAGAGCCGGACATTGAAAAAAGAGTGAATCCTGATCTTGTACTTCCTAAAGCAAAATCAATTATTGCCATTGCACTTGCATATCCTTCTAAGCTTAAGGATGCACCGAGAAGTACACGCACAGAGCGACGTGGTCTTTTTGCTAGAGCATCCTGGGGAAAGGATTATCATGATGTACTACGTGACCGTTTAACAAAATTAGAGACATTTTTAACTGAGAGAGTTCCAAATGCAAAATTTAAATCAATGGTTGATACGGGCGAGTTGTCAGATCGTGCAGTTGCAGAACGAGCGGGAATCGGTTGGAGCGGGAAAAACTGTTCCATTATTACACCAGAGTTTGGTTCATACGTATATTTAGGTGAAATGATTACAACTATTCCGTTTGAACCGTCAACTCCAATAGAAGACCAATGTGGTTCGTGTACAAAGTGTATTGATGCATGTCCGACTGGGGCAATTGTACAAGGAGGACAGCTTGACTCGAATAAATGCATTGCCTTTTTAACTCAAACAAAAGGCTTCTTAGCAGATGAATACCGTGAGAAAATAGGAAACAGATTATATGGCTGTGACACGTGTCAGCTTGTTTGTCCGAAAAATAAAGGAATGGATTTTCACTTTCATGAAGAGATGGAACCAAATCCTGAACTTGTAAAGCCTTTATTAAAACCGTTGTTGTCAATCTCCAATAAGGAATGGAAAGAAAAATTTGGTCCAATGTCAGGTTCATGGAGAGGAAAAAAACCAATTCAACGTAACGCTATCTTAGCATTAGCTCATTACAAAGATGAATCAGCCCTAGAAGAGCTAGAGGCGCTTCTTTTTACAGATAGTCGACCAGTTATAAGGGGCACTGCCGCCTGGGCAATTGGAAAAATCGGAAAACAAGAGAGTATAGAAACACTAGTAAAGGCAAAGGAAAGAGAAACTGATGCTGAGGTTTTAGTTGAAATTGAAAAAGGACTACAGCTGTTGAATGTGTAAAACGTACATAATCTATTTTAAGGCTCATACGTATAAACTAGAAGAATGCGTAGGGGAGGCAGATTATGGACATCAGGAAGATACTTGAAAAGCATATTACTGAGCGGGTAAATGCACAAGTTGGTCAACGGATACAAACAGCAAATCCAACAGAAATAGAAGTAAGAAAGAAACAATCTATGAATGTTGCCAGAAAGGCGCAAATTATTAAGAGTACAGCCATTATTCAAATCTCAAATGTTGAAGAAAACGATGATAAAACTATTGTATTATACACACTTCAAATGCGAGATATAGTGAAACAAGGCGAACAAATTTATGCAGAAGAATATGAAGAGGAACGTAAGGCGATTGTCCAAAACGGTCATGTCATTCATGATGTTCTCCTTACACCAATTCAAGAGGTAGAACCGTCTGAAGATGAATTAAGTTTTGCGGATGACGCTAGGAATACAAGGTTTGTATACGATCGAAGAGCAGCAGTTCGTTATGCTGAGCAATGGTGGAATGACTATAATCCCAAATATAAAAAGTTTGAGAACGATTGTACCAACTTTATATCTCAGTGTCTGCATGCTGGTGGTGCTCCTATGACAGGGTATCCGAATCGAGGCAAAGGCTGGTGGATGCAAAATAACTCCTGGAGCTATAGTTGGTCGGTTGCACATTCTCTTAGGTTATATCTTGCTAATTCTAAGTCAGGATTACGAGCCGTAGAGAAACGAAGTGCAAGTGAATTAATGCCAGGTGATGTCATTTGCTATGATTTTGAAGGTGATGGAAGGTTCAATCACAATACAATGGTTGTCGCAAAGGATGCAAATGGAATGCCATTAGTGAATGCTCATACAACAAACAGCCGCATGAGATATTGGTCATATGAAGATTCCACAGCCTATACACCAAACATTCAATATAAATTTTTTCATATCGTCGGGTAGCTGATGTTCTCATTTCACATGCTTGTACAAAAAGTGATATAATAGCCTCTAGTTAATGGTTAAATGAGGTGAAGAAAATGGGATTACATGTCGTTATGTTTCAGCCGGAAATCCCTGCGAACACGGGTAATGTTGCACGAAGCTGTGCTGCTACTGATACAACGTTACATTTAATACGTCCGCTTGGTTTTTCAACAGATGATAAAATGTTAAAGCGTGCCGGATTAGATTATTGGCAATATGTTACTGTGCTATATTATGATTCCCTGCAGGAGTTATTTGATAAATATCCAGAAGGAGAATTTTATTTTTTAACAAAGCATGGAAAGAAGCCACATACATCTTTCGACTATAGTGATTCAAACAAAGATGTCTTTTTTGTGTTTGGTAGAGAAACAAAAGGTTTGCCGATGGATGTGATTGAAAACAATATGGAACGCTGTTTACGTATTCCGATGAATGACAATGTTCGTTCATTGAATGTTTCAAACACTGCAGCGATTCTAATCTATGAAGCGTTAAGACAGCAAGACTACCCTGGGTTATCATAAGTAAAAAAAACGACCAAAATTGGTCGTTTTTTTATTTTTTGATTCCTGGTTTTGAATTGTATCCAGCACTAAAGATCGCTGTTAGAAATGCAAGGCTGACACCTAGGATTAAAATTGTACCCATTATAATAACCTCCTTTAGAGACTAGTGTTCCCGAAAACATACATCTATTATAGCGAAGTTGACAAGGGAAGGGAATCCAAAGTGTGACAAAAAAATAAACATTTTTGTAAACTTTATCTTTTCATTAGGCTCTTTTCTAATACTAGATGGATTCTTACCTTTATCTTGTACCAGCATCTTTAATTTATTTCCATAAGAATGATAATGGACGGCTCAGCATAGATTGTAATAATCTCAAGCTTCAACATCAACTTGAAGGAGGTCCTTATGGATATTTTAAGGAAAATAGAACAGCATCGTGAAGAAGAAGAGAGTTTAAGATGGGAAGGTACCTTCGCTGAATACCTAGAGATTTTGAGAGAACGCCCGTATGTGGGCCAGTCTGCTCATTCGAGAGTATATAATATGATTAAGGATGCAGGAATTGATGAAGTAGATGGACGTAAACAATATAACTTCTTTAGTAAGCAAATGTTTGGGCTCGAGGAATCACTAGAGAGGCTAGTGGAGGAGTATTTCCACCCATCTGCCAAGAGATTAGACGTTAGAAAACGTATTCTACTGCTTATGGGTCCAGTTAGTGGTGGTAAGTCAACTCTTGTTGCCATGCTAAAACGTGGTTTGGAACAGTATACACGTACCGATCAAGGAGCTGTTTATGCAATTAAGGGCTGTCCTATGCATGAAGATCCCCTTCATATGATTCCACATCATTTACGTGATGATTTCTTCAAGGAATACGGAGTGAAGATTGAAGGAAACTTATCTCCATTAAATTTAATGAGATTAGAACAAGAATACGGTGGCCGAATTGAGGATGTAATCGTTGAACGAATCTTCCTATCAGAAGATCGCCGTGTTGGGATTGGTACATTCAGTCCATCAGATCCAAAATCACAGGATATTGCTGATTTAACAGGTAGCATAGACTTCTCAACCATTGCCGAGTATGGATCAGAATCAGATCCGCGTGCTTACCGGTTTGATGGTGAGCTAAATAAAGCCAACCGTGGAATGATGGAATTTCAAGAAATGTTAAAATGTGATGAAAAATTCCTATGGCACTTATTATCTCTTACTCAAGAAGGTAATTTTAAAGCGGGCCGTTTCGCGTTAATTTCTGCTGATGAGTTAATTGTTGCTCATACGAATGAAGCGGAATACAGATCCTTTATTTCGAACAAGAAAAATGAGGCTCTTCATTCTAGAATTATTGTGATGCCAGTCCCGTATAACCTAAAGGTTTCAGAAGAGGAAAGAATCTATGCAAAAATGATCAGTGAAAGCGATGTGTCGGATGTTCATATTGCGCCACATACACTTCGTGTTGCAGCGATGTTTACAATCTTAACAAGGTTAAAAGAACCGAAAAAAGGTGATGTAGATCTTGTAAAGAAGATGAGATTGTATGATGGTGAATCGGTGGAAGGCTTTAACTCGGTTGATGTGGAGGAAATGAAGAAGGAGTACCCGGATGAAGGAATGAACGGGATTGACCCTCGCTACGTCATTAACCGAATTTCATCAGCCATCATTCGAAAGGAAACACCATCAATTAATGCACTAGATGTATTACGTTCGTTAAAGGACGGCTTATCTCAACACGCTTCCATCTCAGCAGAGGATCGAGAGCGTTATATGAACTACATTTCTGTTGCTCGTCGTGAATATGATGATATCGCTAAGAAGGAAGTACAAAAGGCATTTGTGTATTCCTATGAGGAATCGGCCAAAACACTTATGGATAACTATCTAGACAATGTTGAAGCATATTGTAATAAAAATAAACTTCGTGATCCATTAACTGGTGAGGAAATGAACCCAGATGAAAAATTAATGAGATCAATTGAAGAGCAAATCGGAATATCTGAAAATGCAAAAAAGGCATTCCGCGAAGAAATTTTGATTCGCATTTCAGCATACGCAAGAAAAGGTCAACGCTTCGACTACAATTCACATGAACGATTACGTGAAGCCATCCAAAAGAAGTTATTTGCAGACTTAAAGGATGTTGTAAAGATTACAACATCATCCAAAACACCGGATGAAGTGCAACTAAAGAAAATCAATGAAGTTGTTGCTAGGTTGATAGAGGAGCACGGGTATAATTCTTCCTCAGCGAATGAGTTATTACGATATGTAGGAAGCCTGTTAAATAGATAACATGAAGGAGTATGTCCTGGTGACATACTCCTTTTCAATGTTTGACAGCAGACTTGTCCGGGTATAGAGAGGCAAGAGGTGATCGAAGTGAGAGTAAACAAACAAAATAGAAGAAGTACTCCAGACAACAGTTCTATGGTAAAAGATGAACATGATTTAATAAAGCATTCAAAGGTAATGGAAAACATGAATACAAATTCAGAAATAGAAAAAGGAAAACAGCAACCGGATCCTAGACAGTATGGGAAAGAAGACATCAAAAAGTAGATAGACACGGCACAAGCCGTGCTATTTTCTTAAACAAACGTTTGATTAATTTTGTGTAACACACATTACGAACGTATGATGATTCTCTTATCTCATTCTAAGTTTCACTGCTCATCATATAGTAAAGGTAAACTTTTAAATGCTGAGAAACTTGTCTATATTTAGTATACAGCGCACAATTGTCGCAATAATTTGTCAATTTTACGAACCTTCTGCATAGTATAGAATAATCAACTTTTCTACACAAAAGGCTTTTATCAAGTAGTGAGTAAAGGTGAGAAAAAACCTATAGGAGGGGAAACAGTGGAAATGAAAGATAGTAAAAACAACTTTGCGATTTCAAGAGAAGATTGGTCCCTCCACCGTAAAGGACATGATGATCAACAGCGACACAAGGAAAAAGTACAAGAGGCAATTAAAAGTAATTTACCTGATTTAGTGACAGAAGAAAGTATTATTATGTCAAATGGCAGGGACGTTATTAAAATCCCAATTCGATCTCTGGATGAATATAAGATTCGCTACAATTATGATAAAAACAAACATGTAGGTCAAGGAAATGGTGATAGTAAGGTAGGAGACGTCGTTGCCAGAGATGGTTCGGGGAAACCACAACAAGGTGCAGGAAAAGGTCAAGGAGCAGGAGACCAGGCTGGAGAAGACTATTACGAAGCCGAAGTTTCATTAATGGAGCTTGAAGAAGCATTATTTAACCAGCTGGAGCTACCTAATCTAAAACGAAAAGAACAAGACGAGAACATTGTCGAACATATTGAGTTTAATGATATTCGAAAAATTGGACTAATGGGTAACATTGATAAAAAGAAAACAATGATGACTGCATTTAAACGAAATGCATTAAGCGGGGAAGCAAAGTTCCATCCTATTTATCCAGAGGATCTGAAATTTAAAACATGGAACGAAGTAACGAAGCCAGATTCAAAAGCTGTAGTATTAGCTATGATGGATACGAGTGGTTCAATGGGAATGTGGGAGAAGTATATGGCCCGGAGCTTCTTCTTCTGGATGACGCGCTTTTTACGAACTAAATATGAAACCGTTGAGATTGAATTTATTGCTCATCACACAGAAGCAAAAGTGGTTTCTGAGCAGGATTTCTTTTCTAAAGGTGAAAGTGGAGGAACGATTTGTTCATCTGTCTATCGAAAGTCATTGGAACTAATTGATACAAAGTATAACCCTACGCGCTATAATATTTATCCATTTCATTTCTCAGATGGCGATAATTTAACATCTGATAATGCTCGTTGCGTGAAGCTAGTGGAGGAATTAATGAAGGTATCCAATATGTTTGGGTATGGAGAAGTGAATCAATACAACCGCCACTCAACACTAATGTCCGCTTATAAAAATATACAGGATGAGAAATTCCGCCACTATATCCTCAAGCAAAAATCAGACGTATTCCATGCGATGAAGAGCTTTTTTAAGAAGGAAGAAGAGAATAAGATGTACACATAATGAAGATCAGCGAAAGCTGATCTTTCATTTATTCATAGAGTGGATATCTTACTCCTTGTAAAGTTTTTGATTTAGTAAAGTCGTTAAATCAGTAGAAACAGTTGCAACACCGATTATGCTATTTTCTCCATTATAGAGTGGTTTTCCATAGACATGGTAAATATGATCTTTGTCAGAGAGTGGAAAAGTAATCATCTCAATAATTGGAGTCTTTTGGTCAATGACAGCTTGTTTAAGCTTCATCAAATTTTCAGTACCTTTATTTCTAGCTAATTCATTGTCAAGTTTTCCGATAACATCATTAGGATTAAAATCAAGATGTGGATTGAAAATCCAAGTATATCTTAAATCTAAGTCACAATGAGCAATAATAATGGGTGTATCAGTTAATGCAATATTAAAAGGATCATTTAGTTCATCAATAAAAAAAGCAGACGGATTAAATTTTAATGTGTGCGCAATATTCTTTGCAACAGCTATACTTGGGTTCCGATTCCCATTTTCTAACTGTGCATAAAAACTTCTATCTATAAAAGAAAGTTTAGCTACATCTTTTTGCGTCATGCCTTGTAGTTTCCGTAAATTTATCAGCCACTCTCTCATATCTTTTCCTTCCTCATTGTTATTCCAATTTAATTTTCATCTTACAATATTCTTGCTCAAAACAGTGTGGCAAATTGCCACAAGCAAGTTTTTTCTTATTAAAAGGATATAGGAAGTGAATAAAGAAGTTCAATATAAATAATTAAATTGAGAGGTATCTTGGTGAAGAACTATGAGTGTAACAACAGATAAATTTAATTTGTATATACTAGATAATTCGGCAACTATATTATCAAACTGGAGAGACAAGATCTTTATTTCAAAGGAAGATCCTTCTCTAAACTATATAGAAAAAAATGGACATATGATAATACTAGCAATATTAGAAATTATACAAGGAGATAACGGCGAAGAGCTAATTATGGA
The DNA here is from genome assembly GCA_008364785.1 of Bacillus sp. BGMRC 2118. Taxonomy (GTDB): domain Bacteria; phylum Bacillota; class Bacilli; order Bacillales; family SA4; genus Bacillus_BS. The sequence goes on from VTTJ01000006.1 coordinate 9,410, forward strand.
GCACGCTCAAAAAATAGGAGAGGAGCGTGCAATAGTTAATAGTAATATAGAAGAATTTGTACATAACGTGAATCTCGGAAGAAGTGAGATCTTTAGCCATTTAATTAGGGCTGAACTTTCTTTTGGAGAAATTCAACTCTTTATAGATAAATTAAATAAATCCTTTGATCACTTTATCTTTTATGCTATTAAGCAGTATACAGAGGTGAAAGAGATAAATGTAAATAAAAAGACCAAATATCTAGAACAATCTCATAAAGATCGACTGACCATTCTTGGCCAGATTTCTTCTAGCTTTGTACATGAGATTAGAAATCCACTTACCTCTGTGATTGGATTTACGAAGCTGTTAAAAGAGGAACATATTTCTCATCCATTCTTAGATATTATCTTTGAAGAAGTTCAACAAATGAATAAGAGAATTAATCATTTTTTATATTTTTCAAAAGAGAATTCAAGTAGTATAAAACAAAGTCAACAGGTACATCTTTTATCATTAATATCTGAAATTGAAGAGTTCTTATTACCTATATTGGCTTCCTCAACTATTCAATTAAAAACAATAATTAATCCGCTGCTGTACCTAGAAACAAATAAGGATGAATTAAGACAAGTTTTTTTAAATATTTTAATGAATTCTATTGATGCCTTCCGCGTTAATGACACGAGTCGAAAAATATTTGTAACCGTAATGTCAAAGAATGAGGAAATAGTTATTAAGATTACAAATAATGGTCCACCAATAGTAGCAAGTCAGCTCACATCAATTTTTGAACCCTTTGTGACTTATAAAGAAGAAGGTACAGGATTAGGTCTGTATATTACTAAGCAGATAGTTGAAAAAAATAGTGGAACCATACAATGTCAATCTAATGAAAATCGGACTACATTTATTATTAAATTTTAAAATAATATGCAAGTAAGAATTAGATTGTCTTATCACTTGATGAAGATATCTTGAAAGCAAAAAAGTTGGATTAAATTAAGAGTCGGTAATTGCCGATCTTTTTTGATTTCTAAGAATGTAAACTGTAGCCAAACTATTTTTATTTCAAAAAATTGGATATACATGAATGATTGTGATTTACAAAGACTAGTAAGTAAGGAGGTGTAATATGTCAAATCCATTTGAAGCTGCGTGGAATACGTTAAAGGCATCTATTGATAAAACAAATGAGCCAATGACACCATTACATATTATTGAGGTTGGTGACTGCTGGAAGTATGTTACGCTAATTGAGGAATTTATCCGTTATGAAGAAATAGGGTTAAATACAACAACGGATGATGAAGTGAGAGAATTGTTAACAGATGTAGTGAAAGTTTGTGAGTCACATGTAGAAAAGTTGAGTCAATTTATGAAAAAGGAAGGAATCCCTCTTCCTGATGTGACTTCTGCAAAGCCTGATTCTTTACCGAATGAAATTCCTCTAGGTGTAAAATTAACAGATGATGAAATTACAAATGGAATTGCATTTAAATTAGTGACATCAATGATGGCTTGTGCAAAAGGACAAGCAGATGCAATTAGAACCGATATAGGTGTTATATGGTTTGAGTTTTATACGGAATGGGTATCCTTCGGTCAAACTTTAAAAATGCTCATGAGAAAGAGAGGGTGGATTAAGGTACCACCTTACTATTATCCGCCTGGTTCTCCGAACCAATAAAAAAGAGAGGAGACCCTCTCTTTTTTCTATTCTACTAAGCCCAAACTTTTTAGACCATTATAAATCCCTGAATGCTCAACATCTGTCGTTTTATGTTTAGCATATTGAAGTAAATCAGGGTGTGCATTCCCCATTGCAAATCCTTCACCGACAGTAGAGAGCATTTCTTTATCATTCATTCCGTCTCCGAATGCAATTGTACTTTCCCTGCTAATACCTAATTTTTTGATAAAAGCTTCTACTGCCATTCCTTTATTTACACGATCTCGGATAACATCTAGACACGTTGTTAAGCCTGTGACATTTACAGTTGTGTAGTGTATTTCCTTAAATTCCTCGTAATGGACTTGAGCATTTTCCTCATTTGTTATAAGGGTCAAGCCCAAAACATCATTTTTTAGACTGGGTTCAAAAATGGTGTTTTTTCGTAAGTCGAAAGTGCTGATAAACTTTTTAACAATGGGTGGTTCCATTGTAGTAAATGCATTCATTTCATGCGTATAGAAAACAAGAGTATGTTCCTGATTATCAGCAATTTTTAAATACTTATCGACATCATGCTCATTCATTGTTTCCTTCACAATTTCCTCATTTTTGTATATTCCATATGCACCGTTATACGCAATAAACGAAGAAATGGATAGCTCTTTTGCTAATTCATCAATTTCATGAAGCGGCCTTCCAGTTGCAAGGATCACTTCTATTCCCTTTGCTTGTAGCTGAGATATGGCATTTTTCGTAGAAGGCTCAATGGTATGATCCGGCCTAAAAATGGTCCCATCTATATCTAGAAAAACGATTTTATATTCATTCAAATTAATCGACCCCTTTACTTTATTGCACCTATTATACATATATAATAATGGCCTACTTTCTCCAGGTACACAAGTATAGTTCAATTGAAGTGAGATAAATCACTCTTAGGGTAAATAAAATAATTATTATGAACAGTACGTGAACTGTATTGTATTTCGTGCAAAAGAGGAGTAAATTAAAGGTGTAGAAAGTAAGTGAAATTAATCACAAACTTTCTAAAAAAGCTAGCTAGCTTACCAACGAATATTTTTTTACACTTAATTGTGAAATTATTCACAAAGGAGATGACCATGATGAAATGGTTAAAAGGACCGATTATGAATATTGTTTGGACAGTCGCTAGAATTTGGTTAGGATATCAATGGCTACATGCTGGCTGGGGGAAAGTTACAGGCGGCTTTGATGCAAAAGGATTCTTACATGGAGCCATTGCAAAGGCTACAGGAGATCATCCGGCGGTACAAGGATGGTACGCAACTTTCTTAAAAGAAGCAGCATTGCCAAATGTTGAAATAATAAATTTCATAATTCCTTGGGGAGAAGTATTGGTAGGATTAGGATTAATCGTTGGACTTGCAACGGTGCCTGCATTAGTGGCAGGAGCATTCATGAACTTAAACTTCTTGTTAGCAGGTACTGTAAGCACAAACCCAATTTTATATACAGTGACAGTCATACTCTTAATGCTTGGTACAGCAACTTACTTCTATGGCCTTGACCGATTCGCTGTCCCTTATTTAAAAAATCTACAAACGATGAAAGCACCAACGAATCACGATAAGACAGAAAATCATCATAAACCAGCACATGCACAATGATGTATAAGAGGGAGTACAAGGAGGCTACTAGTATGAGATTAGAAATTCACGGCAGACACTTAGATATTACCGATGCAATGAGAGAGTATATTATGGAGAAAATAGGGAGAATCGAACACCTGCTCAATTCATCTGCCGAACCTAGTGCGGAGGTCAAATTATCGGTGATTAAATATAATCATATTGTGGAAACAACGATTCATATTGGAGAATATACGATTCGTGTAGAAGAAAGCTCTGATGATATGTACAAATCAATTGATATGGTGGAAGAGAAAATAAAGCGCAAACTTAGGAAAATGAAAACGAAAATCAATCGAGGAATGCGCGTAAAAGTAATACCAGAAGTACTAGAGGCAGATGTAGAGACAGAGTATGAAGTAGTACGAATAAAACGATTTGATGTAAAGCCAATGAGCCCAGAAGAAGCTATTCTACAAATGAATTTACTAGATCATACATTCTATGTATTCAGAAATGATATCACAAATGAAATGAGTGTTGTATATAGAAGAAATAAAGGCGAATACGGAGTGATTGAAGCATCTATTATATAAATTAAAAAGATAGCCCCTGCTAATAATGCAGGGGCTATCTTTGCCTTATTGAGAAAGTTTATGAAAAGATTAGTGAAAGAGCGAGTGAATATCTCTGAAGGGAACTGCTTTATTTTTATTGCATTCCTTTTTAAAATCTGTCTACAATGTAGATTAACGGATTGGAAGGGAGAAGAGTAATGTATATTGTTCATTCGACTTTTGTTGTACCAGAGGATAAGGCGGAAGAAGTAATCTCCATTTACCATAACCGCTCCAGAAAAGTAGATCAGAATGACGGTTTTATGAAGTTTCTATTGCTACAAAACTCAAAAAGTACAGGAGAGATTACTGTTCATATGGAATGGGAAACAAAAGAGCACTATTTAAAATGGGTGACAAGTGCAGAATTTAAGAAGATACATGATCTTGAAAAAAAATATCCTGATCAAGAACTTGCATCCATTATCCCAAAAGTAACTCAATTTGAGGTGGTTGGACAATGATTCCACAAGTTTCTGTAAATCCAGCATACGAATTAATAACCCATGATGTGACTGAAAGTATTTATAAGGCAAACCCAATATTACTAGATAAATTCGGCCAACGTGGAAAGCAAAAGTGTAAAGAAGATAATCTGCATCATTTAAGACACTTACAAACTGCGTTTGAATTGAAAAATTCTTTTGTATTTATTGATTATACGAATTGGCTAAATAATCTTCTGACGAATAGAGGAATGGAAACCATCCATATCATAGATAACTTTGAGAGATTAGAAACGGCAATTATAGGTAAATTAGAACAAGAGATAGAAACGGCTTTTATTCATTATTTACAGGAAGCGATACATGTTTTAAAAGCTTTATAAGTAGTTAATACCCATGTAATATGGGTATTTTTTTTGCTGTTTCGTATAGATTTTTGCTTTTCATAAAAATCCCCAAAGCCGGATTTTTACTTTAGTATCTAGTTACTTACTATACATAAAGAGAGTGGCTCTTTTCTAATCCTACCCTCAATCCGCTTCTAAAACTGGTTGTACGCCGGAATAATTGTATTAGCAATAAAGTTTTATAATAGAGCCTTTTTTTTATGTCATGGAACATTAATAAATTGAAGCATTAGACAATTTGCCATATAATCTAAGATAACCCTTTTTTTGCGCGTACGGGAAAACTATATAATGAGGTAACTACATGTCAAACTTTGTTCAAGTTGCTCAAGTCTGTAATAATGAGAACCTAACCACAGTGGATAATATGGACTTCTTTATTATTGGAATTGGAGCATCAGCAGGTGGCTTAGAATCTATTAAACAATTTTTTAATAGTCTATCAACAGGTGAAGGGATGGCTATCTTCATCATTCAGCATCTTTCTTCTAAATATAAAAGCTTTATGCCAGAATTACTTCTGAAACATACAAATATGAATATACAAATGGCAGAGCATGATATGACAGTAAAGCCAAATCATGTTTACTTAATACCCCCAGGTACTTTTGTAAGGATAGAGTCAAATCAAATAAAGTTAACTAATTATGAACCTTCTGTTCATGTTAACTTTCCAATAGATGCATTCTTTAAGTCACTAGCGAGAGAAAAGAAGGAAAAGGCAATTGCTGTTATTTTTTCAGGGAAGGGGAACGATGGAACTGAAGGAATCAAAGCAGTAAATCGAGCAAATGGAACAGTTTTAGTTCAACGAGAACAAAGTGCAAAGTTTGCAGAGATGCCGTTGAACGCAATAAAAACAAGCGTTGTGGATTATATTGTAGATCCAGGTGATATGCCACCTGTGTTAGAAAAGATAGTGAGAAAAGATCGCACCACAATTAAAGAAAAAACCTTACAGGATATTCTTGCATTAATCCGGAAGAGAAGTGGTATAGACTTCTCTCAATATAAGGAAAATAGTGTAATACGGAGAATTGAACGACGAGTTTCCTTACTTCATAAACATTGCTCAACGATTGAACAATATAAAGATTATTTAATAGAGAACCCAAGTGAGATTACCATTCTACAAGAAGAATTATTAATTGGAGTTACCCATTTCTTCCGGGATGCAGAAGCATTTAAAGCACTGGAGCAAGAAGTAATACCAAAACTACTTCAAGAGAAACTACAATCTGGTGATCACCAAATACGAATATGGGTAGCGGGCTGTTCGACAGGACAAGAGGCTTACTCGATTGCAATGTTGTTTGATAAGTATATCCGTGAGCATAATCATACGGTAGAGTTTAAAGTATTTGCTACGGACTTGGATAGGGATGCTGTCTCTACTGCGTCTAAGGGAATATACTCAGAATCTGTACTTGAACATTTGGAAGATGAATATACAGAATACTATTTTCAGAAGGTCGCAGAAGGGTATCAAATATCGCGTGAAATTAGAAATAGAATTGTATTTGCCCCACATAATATTGCAAAGGATTCTCCCTTTGTAAATTTGGACTTAGTTACATGTAGAAATATGATGATCTACTTTGAAACCGAGTTGCAGAAGAAGGTACTCTCATTATTTCACTTTGCACTAAATGACCCAGGATACTTATTTTTAGGGCCGAGTGAAACAATTGGGAAATTAACGAACCTCTTTAAACCAGTGAACAGAAAATGGAAAATATTTAAGAACGTACTGAGAGACAATTGGGATCAAACAGAAACAACAATACATTCTGCTGGTGGAGAGATGGGACAGGCAAAGCTGAAGCAACCTGCAGCTCCACTGCATACTAGTCATAGCAATAGAGTATCTAGCACAACCAATACCATTGCATCCAAGGTTCTTCACCAGTTTGTATCACCTTGCATCATTATTAATTCAGATTTTCAAGTTGTACATTCATTTGGAAAAATAAATGATTATTTAAATCTACCTTCTGGTAAGGTTAATCTAAATATATTAAAAATGGTTCCTGTTAATGTTTCTGTTGCAATAGGAACAGCCATTAAGAAAATGAAAGATAGTAATTCAGAAATAAAATATTCTAACATTACGCTAACAAATGCTGATGAGAAGGCAATCCAAATTAGTTTACAAGTGTCTCCATTTCTATATGAAGGGGAAGAGTTAATTGCAATTTTGTTTGAGGAAGAGAAGCACGAAGAAAAATCAGAAATAGCGATTGCATATAATCCAGATCAAAGTATGAAGCAACGACTAAGTGACTTAGAACTTGAATTGTACTACACAGAACAAAACTTACAAACGACGATAGAGGAATTGGAAACTTCCAATGAGGAGCTGCAATCGACTAATGAAGAGCTATTGGCTGCAAATGAAGAACTGCAGAGCACCATTGAAGAATTGCAATCTGTGAACGATGAGCTGATTCATGTGAACTATGAACATGGACAAAAGATTGATGAACTGACTGAGCTGACAAATGACATTGATAACCTTTTAATTAATACGAATATAGCAACGTTATTTTTGGATGAAAATTTAGTTATTAAACGATTTACACCAGAGACGTTAAATATTGTAAACTTACTAGATGTTGATATTGGCAGACCTTTTCATCATATTACTCACCTACTACAATATGATGAATTAAACCATGACCTAAAAGAGGTTTTACAAACATCTAGTAAGATTGTAAGAGAAGTCCAATCAACTACTCATAAATGGTACAATGTTAAAATTATGCCATATCGTACAAGTGAAAATATTACACGTGGGATAGTCATTACGTTTACAGATATTACAGATTTAAAGCTTTCAAACTATCAAAAGAGCATTAATAATTTTGCGTTAGACCAAAGTCCAACTAGCATGTTAATGGCAGATATAAATGGTTCGATTACGTATATAAATCGTAAATTTGAGAATTTTTACAATATCCCTGCTGAAGAGCTGTTAGGTAAAAATATTGTAGAGTTCTATACCGAAGTATTACAGTTACAAGAATTTCAATCTGTATGGGATGTTGTAAAAAAAGGACAAGAATGGAGTGGAGAGGTAACCTTTACAATCGGAGATAGTGAAAGATGGGAAGAGGTTACATTCTCACCTGTTGCAGATGAATCAGGAGAGAATATTCAATTCATACGAGTTGGGGAAGATATTACAGAGAAGAAGTATGCACAGATCATGCTGAAGAAATCTGAAATGCATTCTATACTAGGTCAATTAGCAGCGGGTATTGCTCATGAAATTCGAAATCCTTTAACATCTCTAAAAGGCTTCTTGCAGATGATGACACAATCAAATTCATTCAATATAGAATATGCAAGAGTCATGATGTCAGAATTCAACCGAATTGAATTAATCATCAGTGAACTCTTAGTACTAGCCAAACCGCAATTCGTAACGTTTGAAGAGAAGAGAATTGAGGAAATCATCTCGGATGTATGTTTAGTATTTGAGTCACAAGCGCTATTGCACAATGTGGAACTTACAACAACTATTGAAGACAATTTGCCGAGTATTAAATGTGTGGAGAAAGAACTAAAACAAGTATTTATTAATCTTTTGAAGAATTCAATTGAAGCGATGGATACAGGTGGAGTTATTAAAATTGATCTGACTAGAAAAGAACAGATGATACAGATTTCCTTTACCGATAATGGAAAAGGAATCCCTGAGGATCGTTTGAAGAAAATTGGAGAGCCTTTTTATACAACAAAGGAAAAAGGGACGGGGCTTGGGCTTATGATAAGTTATAAAATGATCGAAAATCATAAAGGTACCATGAATTACACGAGTGAAGTTGATAAGGGGACGACCGTTGAAATAAGACTTCCCCTGGACCCTACAGTGAACTAATCATGTAACAAATTACTTACCGTTATTAAGTTTTCTACAATTTGCTTGAGATCGTTCATTTCGTTCAGAATCAGTTCGATATATTCACTTTTCCCACTCTCAATGATATCTGGACGAATGATGCTAAGTAGATCTCCGATTGTTTCAATTTTCGGTGGGATATCCTTTATGTTGGAGCTGCTATTAAGAAATTCATATTTTTGAATATCAGACAGACCGTAATTCATGATAGAAGGTAATAATTGTTTTCTTAATTTTTTGTCATAATGTGTAAAGTCGGTAACAATTAGTTGTTCTCGTAATTGTTTCATAATAGAACTCACTTCATTGTATTTGGGAGTCTGGCCAATGCAAATGACGTGAGTTTCTTTCGTATGTTCATCAAATTGAGGATATAAATCGACCAAGGTAATCGTGTTGTCAGGAGCAATCATATTAGCCTCAAATGATGATCCAGGCTTAGTCTGATGAAGCTGTCTCGTTACTTTTTCTTTACTTTCATGGTCTATTAATTGTAGAAAGTTATCTGAAGCTTGGAACATACTAGTAGTCACCGGTGATTTCTTAACAATTGTATATTGTTCATCTATTATAAAATATGGAACAGGTAGCATATTGATGTGATCCATTCGTCAACACCTCATTTTTAGGAATACTGAACTTGATAGTTTTTCAGCCAAACTGATATATCCTCTAAATCAGAAAAAATGACTGTTCTAGGGGAGCAATAGTTTTGTAAATGATACGAGTCTACTAATCTACTACCAACCATGATTGTTGGTTTCGAGGGAAGACTTTCTATATTTTCAATATATTGTGAGAGATGGGGGAGTTGATATGTTAGTGACAATGATATACCTACCAAATCAGGCTTCCACTGTTTCACACTATACGTCGCATATTCTAATGGTAAGTTAGGGCCTAAAAATCGAACATCCCATCCATTTTCCTGAAACAGCAAAGATACCATTTTTAATCCCAAATAATGAAGTTCACCTTCTACACAGAAAAAAAGTGCTTTTGGAGCGTTAGGAGCTGGTGTAGCAACTTTACTATGAGAGTATCTGGACAATAGATAATCACACACACCTGTAGCTAAATGTTCTTCTGCAACTGTAATCTCATTTTCCTGCCACATATACCCGATATAATGCATGGCCTCTTTAAGGAGTAAATCATATATAAAAGTACTATGAAATCCCTCTTTAGAATGTTCATGTACTATTTTCCAGCTAGTTTCATAGTTGCCTTTAATTAATTCATGTGCCAATTCTCTTGCCTTTTCATACATGCTACTCATGTCCTCCTTAAGTCAGTCTCGTATTATTATAGCTCATAAACTAGTAGAATCACATTTATTATGTGCTTGTCATTTGATTCCAGACTCGTTCCTTGATTTATTATTCTCCTATCATATAAAATGCTAGGGAAAGTCAAATAATAAAAGGATGGTTGGGATCATGATAGAGGCAGAGAACTCACGTAAATCAGAACATAACATTGACTCAGTATTCATAAACCGCTGGTCACCTCGTTCCTTTTTGGAAAAAGAGGTACCAACTGAGGTTGTCATGCGTTTATTTGAAGCGGCTCGCTGGGCACCTTCTGCAAATAACCTGCAACCATGGCGATTTATCTTTGCACAGAGTAATGAAGACCGAGAGAGGTTTCATTCGTTTATTTTAGATGGTAATCGTATTTGGTGTGAAAAGGCACCGGTATTAGCCGTTTTAATTTCAGATAAGGAAAGTGGTGCTCATGCTTTTGATGCAGGAACAGCGTGGGGGTATTTAGCGTTGCAAGCTACAAAAGAGGGACTTATTACACATGCGATGGGTGGAATAAATAAGGAAAAGGCTCGCGAAGTATTAAATATTCCAGATCAATATGATGTACAAATTGCAATTGCGATTGGGTATCAAGGAGAGAAGGAAGCATTACCTGAACATCTGCAAGAACGTGAGCAGCCTTCAAATCGTAGACCACTAGAGGAAACCGTCTTTGAGGGAAAGTATAAATAAAGTAAAGTCTTCTTTATTCATTCATACAGGTAGCATAGATCCAACAGAAGGATCCATCTGCAAGCAATAAAGAATAAACGCAGGTAATTCCTGCGTTTATTCTTGCTTTCTGCTTCCTTTTTCTAAGCCGAAGAACCACCAGTTCCAATCTCCGAGTAATTTCATTAATGAAGGAACCAGTACCATACGGACAATTGTTGCATCAATAAAAATGGCTAAGGCAATTCCTACTCCCATTTGTTTGACAGGCATCACGCCTGTAAAAGCAAATGCACCTGTAATGACAATCATAATCGCTGCAGCAGATGTGATAATTTTACTCGTAGAGATTAAACCATGCAATGTAGCTGTATGATTATCCTTTGTTCGTGTATATTCTTCATATATTCGTGAAATCAGAAATACTTCATAATCCATACTTAAACCAAATACTAAGCTAAACACAAACACAGGTAAAATTAAGGCAATTGGTACCGGATCTAATCCAAAATGACCTTCCTGGAAGATCCATACAATGATTCCAAAAGCAGCAGACAGACTGAGCATGTTCATAATAATTGCTTTTACTGGAATAAGAATAGATTTAAACGCAATCATTAAGATGACAAATGTAGAGAATATAATGAGTAATAGCCCATAAGGAGCTTTTCTAAAAATTTCATCAAATAGTTCCTGTTCAAATTTTGCAAAGCCCCCAAAGTGAGTGTCTACTTGAAGGTTTTTCTTTGACCATTCTCGTACCCAGTCCTGCGCTTCATGTCGTTCAATTCCTTTTTTTAAATAGACTTCAATGAGCATTTTATTTTCATTTATATAATGCTGTAGCACAGGAACAAGCTCTTCAGGTGGATTGTTGGTAGCCAGCTCATGAAACATAGAAGGATCTATTACACCTGATAAGGAGAAAGGAGAATCAACTGTTGCAACAAGCGCATCCTTGCTGAATTGATCAATGGTTTCTTTAAATAATAAAAGATTATTACGTTCAATTGCATCACCGTCTGTTTCTAAAATGACCATTACCTTGTTATCATCATCTTTATCAGGATCCACAAATACTTCCTGATACTTTTCAAATGCAATTCTGGATTCATAACTAGTTGGCAGAGAATCAGTACCAGGAATGACAAGGTTCATGTCTCGGACAGGTATAAGTCCTGTAATTAAAAGTGTAAAGGCTACTAGTAGCATGATAACAGGTCTTTTCATGACAAACTTGGCAAAATTGCTCCAAATTCCACTTTCATTTCCTTTATCCTTTAATAGGCTCATTTTGTTAATCTTCGGTCCTAGAATACCTAAAATAGCAGGCAAAAAGGTAATGGCACATAAAACTGAAACAAATACTACCGCCATACCTCCAATTGCAACATTTTGAAAAATGTCAATCTGTATAAACATTAAACCTAGTAATCCAATAAATACACATAATCCTGAAAAAATTACAGACCGACCAGCTGTTGTAATCGTTGTAATGATTGCTTCCCTCGTCTTAGAATGCTTGATTTCTTCTTTAAACCGGTTAATAAACAATAAGGCAAAATCAATGCTTAAAGCGAGTCCAATCATTGGAACAATGTTCAGAATAAAAATGGATAAATCATATTGATAATGAAGGAAGTAGACAATTCCCATCGTAATGATAATGGAAACCACGCCAATAATTAATGGAATTCCAGCGGCAATAAGGCTTCCGAATGAGAGAAGTAACACGACTAATGCGATTGGCAATCCAATCATTTCAGCCTTTGCTAAGTCCTTTTGACTTGCTTCATTTAAATCTTTCACAATGACAGGCTCTCCTGTAATACTCACCGTCATGCCGACTTCGTTATTCAACTTTTCTCTAATATCTGAAACAGTTTCTCCCATTTCATCTGATGCTTTATCAAATGAGAGAACACCGTAAGCATATGTATCCTTTATCATCCCGTCCCGGTCAAATGGACTCAAAACTTGAATCAAACCTTCTAGCTCATACAGTTCATTTAGTGAAGTTTCAATATAAGATTGCCATCTTGTGTCATTGACGTTCTTTTTTCTCTCGAAGATGAGTAGAATAGTTGAAGGGGAATGTCCAAACTCTTTTTCTAACATGTCTTCTGTTCTTATATACTCACCATCATACATGAACCCGTTCCCACTCAATACAGATGGTAGCTTAAAGGCAAAGTAGCTAAAGAGTATAATAAACACAATCCAGCTATAAATAATCAATTTTCGATTAGCAAAGATGAAAGAACTAAATTTGTTCATGATACCTCCAAGATTAAAATGAAATCGTATGTTGCTGGTGTGGTCAATCTTTGATTACACCTGAATTTTAGGTGAATCAGCAAATCTTAGAAATCATTCAATGAAATGACCCCGTGTGATTACTTGTTCGATGACCGTCTCATAATTGTAACTGACTAAAGACATAGGTGTTTGTTAGAGAAGCACGTTACATATATGATGTATGAGAAATAACCAACTATAAACATAGTTTCTCAACTATTTAACGGTATATCCTATTTTATTTCATGAATTAGGGCAAAAATGAGGTAGATACTGGAAAGATAGGGTATACTAGTAAGGGAAGGGAAGTCCCTTTGGGTCTTTTAGTGTAGGCTCATTGGTAGATATATGAGATCGACACAGAAAGGATGACCGAATATGGCAAACTTACTTTACCAAGCAAGAGCAGGAGATGGCTTCAGAAAAAGAGGGTTAAAACGAGATACGTATTTTCGAAGTGCCGAGGATGCAATTTCAGAAGTGTTAGCTCTTAAAGAGAAAATGGATTCAAAGTATAATAATGAAATCGCCTGGGATTATGCTGGTGAAATCACTGGAAATACGGATAAGATGAAGATTTTAAAAGGATACCTAGGTGGAGATAAGAAGACAGATCCATTTTTCTTACAAATTGTCTCAATCGAAGAAAATGATACGGCTAATGTAGATAAGCCGATCCATCCTAAAAAGATTTCAACTAAAGATAAAAAAGTAATGAATAAGGCAATTAAATTATTCAAGTAATATACAAAGGCTCTTTATGTATAGAAGTATCTTAATACTAAGGTGAAAATTCTGCTTCCTGAGATTTTTACGAGAAAGAAACAATCTATACGAAAATAGCTTATATGAAAAAAGGAAACTCGGGCAGACGTACTGACCGAGTTTCCTTTTTGTTAATTTTCAGTTTGAATAGACATCAGTTGCGACCACGATTAATATGGTGGCAACGATGATTAAGGAAAATACCATTGTGAACATATTGATCATCTCCTACCAAGTTTTAAATCCTTTTGAGCCAGGTGGTGCGTTTTGAATAATATCTGATAGCGGGATATAGTAAGCGACGATGATTAATACAAGTGCTACACCGATCCAAAGCCACCAGTTTTCTAAGAATTTTGGTGTGTTTTCTATATCACTTTCAGCCATCGGAAACTCAACAAATTCTTCTGGTGTTGTTGCTTTTGGTAAGATGAATAGTGCCTGGATGACGAAGAAGATGAGCAGCATGGCAGATAAGAATAAAATGGTTCCGCCGACTGCCATTGTGACATGGTTTGAGAAAATTCCGTTAAACCATTCTAATGCTGATGGGTGATCCATATATCCAGAATAAGCTGTTCTTCTTGGTGCTCCAAGTAATCCTAAGATGTGCTGAGATGTTGACATTAATAGCATACCGATAGACCATGTAATCACCTGTGCAAATCCTAAGCGCTGCATTGATTTTGTTAATGTTCTACCTGTTAGGTAAGGAATTAACCAGAATGTTAATCCGAAGAACGTCATGGCAACAGGAGTACCTACTGTAATGTGGAAGTGACCAACAACCCATAGTGTATTGTGGATGACTTCATTTAATTGGAAACTAGCATTAATGATTCCACCTGCTCCTCCAGGAATAAAGAAGAACATCGCGATAAAGATAGATGTAAAGCGAATATCATGCCAAGGTAATCTTCTAAACCAACCAAAAATACCTTTTGCTCCATTTTGACGACCTGTAATCTCAAATGTTGCAAACATTGAAAAGGCAGTCATTAATGATGGAATAATAACCATAAATGTTAATACAGTCTGTAAGAACTTCCAAAATGCAGGAATTCCTGGTTCAACTAGCTGATGGTGAAACCCTACTGGAATTGAAAATAAGATAAACAGAATGAAAGATAATCTTGCTAATGAATCACTAAATACTCTTCCTCCGATAATTTTTGGTACAACTACGTACCATGCCATGTATGCTGGCAGTAACCAGAAGTATACAAGAGGGTGACCAAAATACCAGAACAGAGACCTGGATAATTCTACGTTAATCGTATCTACTAAACCGAATGCCCAAGGAATGAATTGGAATAATACCGTTGCGACAACTCCTAGACAAGCAATTATCCATAAGATGATCGTTGATACAGTCATGAATGCAAACAGTGGACTTAACTGACCTTTGTTTTGTTTTCTCCAGGCTACGTAATGTCCGATTAAAGCGAATCCACTAATCCATGTACCAACAACGAATAGTGCAAGACCTACATAATACCAAGGACTAGCCATTAGAGGAGCATAAAATGTGTAAAGAACAGATGCTTCACCAAGAACGATCATTACTGTTGCAAGTGCCGTACCGATTGTCATGACAGCAAAGCCAATCCATGATGTAATCAGTGTCTTTTTCCCAAAGGTTCCTAAGCTTTTACTCATACCGGTTTGAAGGAAACCGTAAATAAAATAGGTTGTAAATACTAGTGCTAGTAATACTCCGTGAGCTGTTAAGATTTGATAGTAATCTAGCCAAGCAGGTAACTGTAACTTGTCGTTACGGATAAATACTTGCAAGAGACCCATTAATGTACCGATTAAGAAAGCAAAATAAGCTACTAATATATTGGATAGAGCGAGCACTCGATCCTTTTTGTTAAGTAATGCATTCATTATTCCGTCACCTCAATTTCTGTCTTCATAAAGTGATGACCAGTTCCACAATATTCGTTACAAATAACTAAATAATTGCCTGCCTTATCAAATGTGTATTCCTTTGTACTAATGTGGCCAGGTACGACCATCATGTTTACGTTCGTCGATACAATTGAAAAACTGTGAACGACATCTTTACTCGTTACTTTAAAAACTACTTTTTTCCCTGCTGGTACTTGAACCTTTTGTGGTTCGTAACCGAAAGCCTGAGCAATCATAACGACTTCATATGTGTCGTCATCAAGTTTCTTTACACCAGGCTCATTAAATGGAGGAGTTTGCTCAACCTTTTCAGGGTCTATTTGGTCCATACCACCAGTTGGTTGATGATGACTTTGACCTGATCCAAATGCTGTGAATCCAACTATACTTAAAAACAATACAAGTGAGACAATACCGAATGTGAGCCAAATCTTTTCATATTTATGAAAATGCATATAATCACCTTTTTCCTATTATTTATCGTGAGAGATGGAATGCAAATGCTGCAAACCATGAAATGAAAATGAAGATTCCGATTCCAAAAACGCTAATTAACGTTCCTTTTAAGTTTGGTTCTTGTTCCTTTTGTGAATGTTTTTTACTCACTATGAACGCCTCCTATAATCTCTATAGGTAGATTCTATAAGACTACGAGCAAAGGTGTTGTGATAAAAATCACAGCTACCAAAGGATAATAATGACAAAAAAGTGACAACAAGCAAAATCAGTTGACTTTATCACTTTAAAGGAGTGGGGGACAGGCCCCCACTCCTTTAAAGTGATATAGAAAAGCAGGGTGCAATTATTAACTGCACCCTGCTTTGATAGGAAAGATCTGTTTGATTTTAGTTTAGAGCGTGAACTTTTGGACAATTTCCTTTAGTTTTGTAGATAATTCTACTGTTTCGTTGGAACGGTGGGCAATTTCCTCTAGAGAGGCACTTGTCTGCTGGGCAGATGCTGCCACTTCTTCTGAGTAGGCTGCAATATTTTCAATAGATTTAACAAGCTGTTGAATTTTTGCGACGGTTTGCTCAGATGTTTCGGCTTCTTCAGATGTTACGTTTCCAATCTTAGATAAGTCATTCACGGTCTTAGAGACTTCGTGTACGATTTGTTCCAGAGCAACTCCTGTTTCCTTTACAGCCGTTTCACCTTGTTCAACACTTGTAATACTTTCATGTATACATGTGACAGCTTCTGCAATTCCAACTGTAATTTGATGAACTAGCTGTTCAACTGTTGCCACCTCTTTATTAGATTGTTCGGCGAGTTTACGTACCTCGTCAGCTACAACAGCAAACCCTTTACCATGTTCACCAGCTCTTGCTGCTTCAATGGAGGCATTTAAAGCTAGTAAATTCGTTTGACCTGCAATACCGTTGATCGCCTCTGTGATGGTACGAATTTGAGAAGTGTACGTATTTAATTTATGAATTACTTGCTCTGTACTCAACGTAACAGTCTTAATACCATCCATTTTACTTGAAATCTCAGTCATCTTTTCTTGTCCTAAGTAAGCAGAGTGAAGGGTGTTTTCTGAATCATGAACACTGGAAACCGCGATATCTTTCGTCGATAAGATTGATTTTGCGAGTTCATGTAATGTTGATACAGCATTTGTTGCATCTTCAGTACCACTAGCTGTATCTACTGCAACTTCACTCATACTACTCGTCACTTGTTGAATAGCTGTATTGATTTCTTGTAGAGAAAGAGAATTTGTTTCGGCATTTTGAGCTAACTGTTCAGAACTGGATTTTAATACCGTTACAATTTCCTGCAGATTTTCTGTCATGATATTAATGGTATCTGCCAGTTCTCCTACCTCATCTTTACTCTGTATATTTAACTTTTCAAGTGCGAGATTTCCGGCAGCAATGTGCTTGGAATGTTCAATAATTGTAGAAATTGGTTTTGTTTTTCTTCTTAATAAATAAATCGTAAATAAAGAAGCAATCATCATAGGTATAATTCCAATTAGCAAGCCTCCACTTACGACATCCCATGTTCTTTCTGTCACAATGGATGCATCAAAGTCAATAACGCTAATCGCAATGACTTCCTTTGAGGAATCATGATCTTTAAAAATGGGAGCATAGCCAGATAAGCGATTAATTCCACCAGCTTCATATGGTTCTGAGTACGTTGGATGTTTCATTTCGCGCATCATGGAAATCGCTTCTTCATCCATAAAGAACGTATCTCCAGCAGCAAAGCCATCTTCCTTCATGTTATCATCTAATGCTAATAAAGTTCCATTCAAATCAAGGATATATTGTGCTTCAAAGATTCCTTTATGCTCAGTTGTCCAGTTTAAGGAAGAACCGACTTTTTCTGATAAAGAGAAGTCGCCATCTACTAATTTTTCAATGTCGGAAGGATCTAGTAGTCCTGTGGTAATATTGGCACATCCGTATGCTTCAATACCAGCTGCATCATAAAGTTTGTCATAAGCCGTTTTATAGGTTGCAACAGAGGTGATTAATAGTGATGCGAAAATCACACCGATTATAATTCTACCTAATTGCCATGTTAACGTTTTCCTCATTGTCGTAACCCCTTTAATTGTATATTTACATCTAAGAATACAGGGCTTGTCCAAATAGGGGTGTGATAAATATCACACCCCTGCATTTTTGTTATTTACATATTTGGATTTTTTTGTGAAATTTTCCATTGCATGAAAGCATTCTGTTGCTAAAAACTAAGCGGAGGCAAGTGACGATATGAAAAGCACTTGCCAACCTTTCCTAATGATTGTGGAGGTGACATAAATGAATCATCAGTTAGACTATGACCGTGACGGTGCTACAGATGATGTGATGAACCATGAACAGGTAGCGAAAAAGTTAGAAGAATCCCTTGAAATTGAGAATGATCTAATGCGTAATTATCTTCAAATAGCTGAAAAGATTCACGATAATGAAAATTTAAAGGACAGGTTGCAAAATTTCGCTGAAGGAAATGCGAAAAGAACACAGCAATTAAAAGATGAACTCAAAACATTCAAGCATTAGGGAACCTTTGTAACTTGAAGCATCATGTGATTTTCAGGACTTTGGATTTGATATTGATAATGAAAACATGGTTCTTCAAGTTGTTTTTGAACAATGTCAGGGAGGTGATCAACAGTGATGGAGAGCTGGTCACCTTCTTTTAATTGTTCTAATGCTGTTAATAGCTTAAACATAGTTGTTGGAGTATCCATCCCTACTAGATTCAAGTGATTCTCTTTTCTTTTTCTATAGAACATAACTGTCCAATGGTCTTTTCCAACCTGCTTGGAATCATGCTCGAACCCTTTACTCTTCATGATTGAATAAAGTGGTATCGGATTAAAGGAAGAATGCAGAGATAAGACTTCATTTTCCTTCAATGATTGTACAGCCTTCATGATATCTTTAAAATCAATTTGATCTGTTCTGACATCAAGTTCTACTGTATGTTGAGACATACTTTAAACCTCCAATAAGTCCTAAATCCATCTTACAATGATTCTAAAAAATAAGATGTGATAACTGTCACACCTTGGTAAGAGATTAAAAAAAAGTGATTTACATTTCGTAAATCACTTAATCGATATTACAAAATTCAATCGGACAGTCTTCGCAATCAATTTCATCTTTTAAGAATTGTAGGTCATGAATCATGATCTTACCGTCAATCATCGATAACTTACCAGTTTTCTTTAAATCACTTAACATACGATTGACCACTTCACGTGTCATTCCACAAAAGTTGGCTAGTTCTTGATTTGTTAAAGCAAGGTTAATCAGAATTCCGTCTGGCTTTAGGACACCGTAGCTGTTTGTCATACGAATTAAAGTAGAATACAGAGCTCCTTTTTTACCATGTAACACTAAATCACGAAACTTTGTTTGTGTTTTCTGATAATGTACGCCCATCCATTTCATAAATTCAATGGCAAGCTTATGGTTATGCAAGAGTTTATCTTCTAAGTCAGCCTTTCTTATGACAGCAGCAACACCATCTTCTAGAACCTTAGCATTCACCATATATTTTGAAGGTGAACAGAACAAGGTAATTTCACCAACTAAATCATCTGGTCCACATATCCTAAAGGTTAGTTCCCTTCCATCTGGAGTAACCTTTCCAATTTGTACTTTACCTGAGCGTATTAAATATAGTTCACTTTGGGAGTCGCCTTCTTGAAACAGGTAATTCCCTTTACTTATTTTCTTTTCATGATGAACGGTAGTTAATAGTTCGCGTAAATCTGTAGAGAAGTCTACTCCATTATGTTCCAATAAAAACCCGCCTTTATCTATATTCGTGTTGATTATTCTAAGCAATTAATTGGAATTAATCTTAACATGTTACGATTCGTTCGAATAGCCTTTTTTACTATAAATAGTGTAGTGAAATTTTCCCATGAGGAAGGGTTTTATGAAAAAGTAGCAAATAGTTATAAATGATGTCTAAAAAATTTTTTCCTTATATTGTATTGTTGAATTTTATTATAGGTGGTTATTAGTATGGAATATTCTTATAACGGAAATGTATTATATTACGAGAAATATGGTGAAGGTCATCCCATTGTCATTCTTCATTCGATGGGTAACGATCACCGATCAATGAAAGCGTGGATTGAACCTATTTTCGAAGGTGCTTACGGTTTTGAGAGGATTTATATTGATGTTCCAGCTCACGGAAAGAGCATCATTAATGAACAAATTCAATCAACTCAAGATATGGTGGACTTACTACTACAGTTTATTGAAACTGAAGTAGAAAACTCTCCGTTTTCATTGATTGGTCATTCCTATGGTGGCTATTTAGCACAAGGCATTATGGATGTAAAATTAGATCAAGTAAGTGGAATTTGTTTGTTAGCTCCAGCTATTCATGTAAAGAATCGATCTACATCCCCTAAAGTTGTTAGGGAACGAGATGAGGTGCTACTATCATCAATGGAGCCATCCATCCGAGAGGCATTTGAGACTTTATTTATTTACCAAAATAAAAAAAATTATGATCTTTTTCTAGAGGAAGTTCAGCCTGGAAGAGAGTTAGTGGACCGTAATTTTCTTTTATCTAATTGGCGAGAAAAAGGCTACTACTTGGAAAATGAGCCTTTTAAGGATAAGTTTAACCTTGAGCATTCTGCTTTAATCATTCTAGGCAAGCAAGATGCGATTTGTGGATACAAAGATCATTTTATGTTCTTAGATATTTTTAATCATGTTACATTTACAGTTATTGATGAAGCGGGACACCTTATGACGATTGAAAAAAGAGAGTTCGTACAGCAATTAGTTCGGGAGTGGGTTTTTGAACGGTTGTATCCCGTTGTTAAATGTTGACAATTTAACAACGAGGTATTATGATTATTATTGAACAGTGGTTAATTAAAGAGGGGTAACTATGCCAAGAAAAGCAGTACAACAAGAACTTACACGTGAAATGATTATGGATGCAGCACGTGATTTATTTGCAACAAATGGATATCGAAATGTGTCCATGAGACAGATTGCAAAAGTATTAAACTATAGTCATGGTGCTATCTATTATCATTTCAAAAATAAAGCTGAGCTATTTTATGCATTAGTAGAAGAGCACTTTTATATGTTGGATCAAAAGTTGGTTCAAATTATAGCAGAGGATATTCCTCAAGATGAGAAACTAGAGTCAATTCTCCTTGGTTTTATAGAGTTCGGACTAACATATCAAAGCCATTATGAAATTATGTTCTTAATTAAAGACGATGAAGTAAGAAACTTTATCAATCAAGGTCCAAATAAAACATATGAAAGGTTTGCCAGCACAATTTATCAGTTAAATACAAAACCTCTATCTATTCAAGAAATATGGTCAATCTTTTTAGCGTTACATGGTTTTGTTGTTCATTATAGTGGTCATGTAACAAGCTATAAGGAAGTTGAGGCTGTAGCACGTGCACATATTAAATATTTAATAAAATAAATTTTTTTAACCATTAATTAACCAGTGGTTAATAAAAAGGAGTGTCAGATATGAACAAGGCGATGGTTATTGGAGCATCAGGTGGGATGGGATATTCTTTAGTAAGGGAGTTATCTAGTCGAGGTTTTGCAGTTAAAGCATTTGCACGAACAAAGAGTAAATTAGAAAAATTATATAGCCAAGACAAAAATGTAGAAGTTGTAGTAGGAGATGTATTTGATTATGCAACGTTACTCCATGCTTCTAAAGATGTTGATGTAATTTTTCAAGCTGCAAACTTACCTTACGTTGAATGGGAGAGTCAATTACCTTCTTTTATTAAACAAATTTTGAGAGTTGCAGAAGAGAATCAATCAAAAGTTGCCTTTGTTGAAAATATATACGCATATGGGAAGAATATAGGAACTAAGATAACAGAATCTGATCCTAAGACACCTCATACTAAGAAAGGGAAAATACGATTAGAAGTTGAGAAGTTAATTAAAGATTCAAATGTACCATCAATTATTGCTCATTTCCCGGATTTTTACGGACCAAATGCAGAAAACACAATATTACATCTTACTCTAAACAATGTAGTTAATAATAAACGAGCACTTTTTGTTGGAGACAAACGTATTGCAAGGGAATATATCTATACACCTGACGGAGCAAAAGCATTAGTTTCTTTATCACTATGTAATGAAGCTTACGGGCAATGTTGGAATATACCCGGTCATGATGTCATTACAGGCGAACAGTTGATAGAAATTATTCGAAATCAAACTCAATATAAAAAAAGTGTTTCTACAGTGACGAAAAATATGATTAAGTTACTTGGCGTATTCGACAAAAATATGAGAGAAGTTGTAGAGATGTATTATTTAAACGAAGATCCGGTTATCCTTAGTGGAAATAAATATAAAGTTAACATAGGTGAAATTCCATCAACGTCATATGAAATAGGAATAAAAGAAACCCTTTCGTTCATGAGTAAAAACTTATAAATATATTTTTCATTAGGCACATTTAGTCAAATTCGATTAAATGTGTTTTTTTTATCAAGGCTGTTTTCGTATAGTATGTTGTTTTGCGTAAAAATCCCGATTTTCACCTTGGTTTTTAGATACTTCTATACATTAAGAGAGTTGCTCTTTTCTAATCAACCTCAATTTGCTTCTAAAACTTGGTTGTACACCAAAAATAATTGTACGAAAAGCAACAAAGTTTTAGAAAAGAGCCTTTATCAAAAATTAGAGCCAACTTTTACAATATATAATTTGAAGTCAGTTAAGGGAACATAATACTAAATTGTAAGGGCATCGCTTTTTTTCTTGGTTTAGCAGTTTGGAGGTTGATTTTATGGGAGTAGAAGTCGTTATACTTCTGATCTTAATTATAGTAAATGCTTTTTTTGCAGCATCAGAGATAGCGTTAATCTCACTGAATGACAATAAAATAAGAGTTATGGCAGAATCTGGAGATAAAAAGGCTAAAATGCTGCAACAGCTTTTATCGGAACCAAGCAGGTTTCTTGCAACAATCCAAATTGGTATTACGTTAGCAGGATTTTTAGCATCTGCATTTGCGGCAGGAAGCTTTGCTGATCCATTGGCCGATACGTTATATGAGTGGGGTATACCGATTTCGAGACAATTACTAGGAACAATCTCAGTGATTGCGATTACGCTTATACTTTCTTATTTCACACTCGTTTTAGGCGAGCTTGTTCCGAAACGATTAGCTCTGCAAAAGGCTGAGGAAATTTCAATGATAGCAGTTATGCCATTGACTATTTTATCGAAGATTACCTCCCCCTTTGTTGCATTGCTTACGTTCTCCATGAATGTAATTGTTAGACTTTTTGGAGTAGACCCGGATGCTGAAGATGAAAATATAACAGAAGAAGAAATTAGAATGATGGTCGACGTTGGGAAAGAGCGAGGTACCATTCAAGAAACAGAAAAAGTCATGATTAATAATATTTTTGAATTTGATAATAAAACAGTATCAGACATTATGACACATAGAACGAATATTGTCGGTATACCTATTCAGTATACTTTAGATGAAACGGTAAAAATAGTAAATGAAGAGAAGTATACACGCTTTCCAATATATGACGAACATATCGATAAAATTGTTGGTATTCTTCATTCAAAAGATTTAATACAGTTTTTAGAAAACTGTGAAGTAAATAATTTCTCGTTATCCAATCTTATCAGAGATCCTTATTTCGTCTTAGAATCTAAACGTATTGACGATTTATTTAGGGATATGCAATTGAATAATGTTCATATGGCCATCGCAATTGATGAGTATGGCGGGACAGATGGAATTGTAACGATTGAAGACATTATTGAGGAAATTGTGGGGAATATCTTTGATGAATACGATGATCCAGAATTAGATGAAGATGAAGTCATCGAGCTTGGTCCGAATTTATATGTATTTTATGGTACCACTAACCTTTATGTGGTGGAAGACTTGTTGAAGATCACATTGCCAACTGAGGACTATGACACAATTAGTGGGTTTGTTATCGGACAGCTCGGTTATATTCCAAATGGTGACGAGCATCCAGTTGTTGAACATGAGAATATTTTATTTACTGTTGAAGAGATGATGGATAAGAGAATAATGAAGGTTCGAGTAGAAGTTCAAGAGAACAATGAAATTGAGGAAACAGACTAAGGGGGGATTTTTTCATGAAGTTAGATCCAAAGCAAGTAATTGAATTACATGGATTTAATAATTTAACAAAATCTTTAAGCTTTTGTATGTATGACATCTGCTATACTCAAACAGATAAGGAACGAGAAGCTTATCTTCAATATATTGATGACCAATATAATGCAGATAAGCTAACAAATATTTTATCTAATGTAACAGAGATTATTGGAGCAAATATTTTAAACATTGCCAAGCAGGATTACGTTCCACAAGGAGCAAGTGTAACAATATTAGTATCTGAAGGTCCTGTTGATGAATCGCCAGATGAGGCATTTGAAGAATCACCTGGACCAATACCTGGATCTGTTGTTGCTCAATTAGATAAGAGCCATATTACGGTTCATACGTATCCAGAATCTCACCCGGATGAAGGAATCAGTACGTTTAGAGCAGATATAGACGTATCAACCTGTGGAGAAATATCCCCACTAAAAGCTTTAAACTATTTAATTCATTCATTTGAGACAGATGTTATGACGATTGATTATCGAGTCAGAGGATTTACAAGGGATGTAACAGGACATAAGCTTTTTATCGATCATGACATTAACTCCATTCAAAATTATATTCCAGATGAAGCGCAAAGCTTTTATGAAATGATTGATGTGAATGTGTACCAAGAAAATATTTTCCATACGAAATGTAAACTGAAGAAGTTTGATTTAGATAACTATTTGTTTGGATACTCCAAGGAAAAGCTTACGAAAGAAGAGCAAGAAGTCATCACGAAAAAACTTAAGCTTGAAATGGATGAAATTTTCTACGGAAAGAATATGACAAACGGCTGGTAATAACAATTCGCCCATCAGTATTGGGGCGAATTTTTTAGGTTTTATATTTCTAGAAAAGTTGTAATAAATTTTGCGACAGGTTGTAATAGTCGTAAACATTTCTTAACTCCTTTGAAAGTTAATGGATGATTATGTAAGGGTATTATCTAACTAATAACTCTTAAAGGAGAGGATAAAATTGACTATTCTTATCATATTATCTATTTTTGTTATAGCTCTTATTTCTTGGAGATTATGGGGGAAATATACTTGGAAAACGGTGAAGGTTGCTGCTGATCAGCAATCTGAAGAACAGGTAAGAGAGAAGCATGATTATTACCGAGTAAATGGAGTAAGATGTAAGATTGTTTCAGAAATAAAGATGAGTGTTTCACCAGGTAATGGGCAGATGATAGGAGAGCATGCAGGACCAAGCAACGGGATTACAAAGCTATTGGTTCATCGAAAAGATATTGAAAAGGCAAATAACTTAAAATAATCCCATCGCTACCTTTCATCCCAACTTTTTCAAAGATGTGGGATGGGATAAAAACCTTCCTTGAGCAGAAATTAAGTAATGCTTCACCATTTTGCTTGAGGAGGGAAACCGATGAATTCGTTTTACAAAAGTATTGTAAGTGGTCTACTAGTTGTAGGGTGTTTAACAGCATGTAACAATGGCGAGGAATCTTCTGCGGATCGATATGATACGCGTAATGACTTCTTAAATAGCGAAGATGTGAATTACCAATCCAGTAACAGTAGAACAAATGCCGATGGAAAGCTGACTAGAAGCACGGTAACGTACAATGCCTCTGGCGATCAAAAGAAGATCATCTCAAATAACCATAGAAAAAATATGAAAAATGAAGGGCAACAGAGATACACTCGTTACAATAGACCAGAAAACAACGCAAATCCGTCAAGTAATACGGGTGCAACAACACCAAATGCAACATCACCAGGACCAAATGCAACAGTGGGGACAAATAATAATCAGCAAGGAGATTTTATACAGCAAGTGGTAGACCTCACCAATCGTGAAAGAACAAACAATGGCCTTCCACCCATTGCAGCAGATACAGAATTACAAAAGGCAGCTCAAATGAAGTCTGATGATATGGCAACAAATAATTATTTCTCGCATACATCACCGAACTATGGTTCACCATTTGATATGTTAAAGAGCTTAGGCATTGAATATAAAGTAGCTGCAGAAAATATTGCCCAAGGCCAACGTTCGCCTCAAGAGGTAGTCACAGCCTGGATGAACAGCGAAGGACACCGCAAAAACATCCTTAACAAAGACATCACACACATCGGAGTTGGCCATGCAGCTTCTGGCAACTACTGGACACAATTGTTTATAAAAAAATAATGGAAAATAAAGATTATTCGACAAGTGACTGGCACTTGTCGATTTTTTTTTGAAAAGAAGGGTAAATTGATTTCTCACCGAATATATGTAGAAAAAGGGGTTTTGAGGGGAGTGGATGGTGTGAGTCAAGAGATTCTTGATAAGGCTGTAGGATTGTTAGTAGAGCATGGTATTGATGCGTGGTTGATTATGACGAGGGAAGGTTCTGATCCGGTTGTGCCGTTGTTGTTTGGAGTCCGTTCTGTGTCACCGGCTGCTATTTTAGTCCATAAAGATGGGAATCATGTTGTCGTTACGTCCAAAAGTGATATTGGGAATTATAAGGCAACAGGTTATTTTTCTGAAGTCATTTGTTATGAAAAAAGCTTAGCAGACGACTTCCTTCCACTTTGGAAAAAAGGTGCTTATCAGAAGGTTGCACTCAACATTTCTGAAAGTGATTATTTTAGTGACGGGCTGTCTCAAGGCTTTTATGAATGGATTGCTGAAACAGTTGGGGAAGATGTGTTAAAGAATGTTGAGGTATCAAGTGAACCGATTATACAGCAGTTGAAGCCTGAACCTGCAGAGTCACAATCATCAGACTCTATATATACTGAGCTAGATGTACAGATTCAAAAAGAAAAAATGATACAAGCTGTAACATATTTAAATGAGCAAAATATAGATTCTTGGCTGATTGTTTCAAGGAAGGGTGAGGATCCTTCGTTACCCTTATTAGTTGGCGAGAAGTTGCATCAACTAAGTGCGTTTATAGTTACAAAAGCTAATAAGCATATTGCCTTGTGCAGTGAGCAGGAATTCTCGGCTATTGAAAGGCTTGGGTTATTTACTTCTATCTATACATACACAACTGATTTTGATGAGAAATTGAGAGGGATCATTGAACAGTTTAATCCGGAAAATATTGCGATTAATAGTTCAATTAGAGAAAACGTGGCTGACGGTATTACGGCCGGGCTCTTTAGAAAGGTTCAGCATGCATTGAGTCATTCATTTAACGGTACATATGTTAAATCAGAGTCATTCCTGACGAGACTACGCGCCATTAAATCCAAATCGGAAATCATGCGAATTCAACGAGCTATTCATGTAACAGAAGAGATTTATGAAGAAGTATATAAACAATTACGAGTTGGAATGACGGAGAAGGAGGCAGGATGGTTATTTGTCCGTGAAATGAAAAAGCGTGGAGTAATAAATGCAATTGATCGGACTTTATCTATGCCAATTGTCATGAAGGAAAATATCGCTCATCGTGCACCAAGTGATGCCGTTATTCAGGAGGGTGACCTTGTCATTTTTGATTTTAGTGTTGATGTTGAAGGGTATGTATCTGATATTGCCAGAACTGTCTATTTCTTAAGAGAGGGAGAAGAAGCACCTCCCGAGGAGATTAAAGATGCATTTAACGCTGTACACGAGGCCATTACGCGTGCTGCAAATATGTTAAAGCCTGGCATAAAGGGATTTGAAGTAGATGGTGCAGCAAGGAATTATTATATAGAGAACGGTTACCCTGAAATTACACATGCAACAGGGCACCAAATTGGACGTGAAGTACACGATGGTGGAGCATTGCTAGCTGCTAAGTGGGAACGGTACGGAGATAGTTCATCGCAGCCTCTTGAAGAAGGAATGGTTTTTACAATCGAACCAACCTTATTTTTAGATAATGGGATACATTTCATCGTAGAAGAAAATGTAGTGATTACGGAGGATGGTTTTGAATACTTAAGTAACCGTCAAAACGAATTAATTTTAATTAAGTAATTAAGTAAGAATCGGGTGACTTTTCACCCGATTCTTTTTCTACACAGCCTCTGTTACATTTGAATCTGCTCCATCAGGATCATTATTATTAGACGAACTCACTCCGTTATTCGTTTGAATATAATACCCTGTATTAAATCCTCCTGAACCGGCAACTGTTTTACTAGTAGATGTAGGTGAGGCATTAAAGGCATCGCCTGAAACGATAATTCCTTCGTTACTATTAAAAACTACAGGTCCTACAATGATACATGGCATAATTAACACTCCTTTTGGCCATCTTCTTTTATCCTATGTTAGGAACTCAAATGATGATTAGGCAAATAGGGAACTTTTCCAAAGTAAGATAATAGTAATTCAGGGATTAATTTGATATGATTGTACAAAATATTCATAATATTTTTTAAAAAACTTTAATCGTGAAAACGCTTACTAAGAAGGGGGATGTGCATGGAAACAATCGTGGAAAAAAAGTTTAAACTATGGCCAAAACAGAAAAAATGGCGTATAGCATTATCGATTTTGTTAGGTATTATATTTATTCTTCTATTAGCTGGCACCTTTCTGTTCTGGTTTATCCAAAGAAGTGAGCCACAAATTGAAGGTACACTGATGATTGATGGATTAAAAGGGGAAGTAACAGTTTATCGAGACTCGTCAGGAGTTCCACACATTGAGGCTCAAAATCAAGATGACCTCTTTTTGGCACAAGGATTTGTCACAGCACAGGATCGAATCTTTCAAATGGATTTAAGTAGAAGACAGGCTTCTGGGATGTTAAGTGAAGTTGTTGGAAAGCAGGCATTGGAACGTGATAAATTTTTCCGCACCTTAGGATTAAGACGTGCAGCAGAAAAGTCACTTGCGCAATATTCACCTGAAGCAAAGCAAGCATTAGCTTCTTATGCAAAGGGAGTCAATCTATTTATCGAACAGGCAAAAAAGGAAAAGAAACTGCCTGTTGAATTTACGATATTAGGCTATGAACCAACTACTTGGAGCGAGATTGATTCTTTAACAATCGGAAAATATATGGCATTTGATTTAGGTGGACATTGGGAAGGGCAGGCATTCAGACATTACTTGCTTGATAAATTTCCGGAAGATAAAGCATTAGAACTTTTTCCTGCCTATCCGAAGGACGGAGCCAAAATTATGCAGGCGGTAAAGGAAACCGATATTAATATTAGTAAAAGCTTTGCACAGGCTGTGATACCGAATGAATGGAATGGCAGTAATAACTGGGTTGTCAGTGGAGAAAAGTCTGAATCAGGCTTTCCGTTATTAGCGGACGATCCGCATTTAGGATTAGCAACACCTGCAATATGGTATGAGACACATCTGAATGCTCCAGAAATAAATGTGAGCGGAGTTATTTTTGCTGGAATACCAGGTATTATTCTTGGCAGGAATGAGCATATTTCCTGGGGAGTTACAAATGTTGGACCTGATGTTCAAGACTTATATATTGAAAAAAGGAACCCTGAGAATAAGCATCAATTTTTATATAACGATAAGTGGGAAGATGCTGACGTACTGACTGAGAAAATTAATATTAAGGGAGAAGAACCAATTGACTATGAGGTATTAATTACAAGGCATGGCCCAGTTGTTTCTGAGTTTGCCCATTATGACGATGCAAAATCCGCCTTATCGATGAGGTGGACGGCACTGGATCCTTCTACCGAATTAGAAGCTGTGTTAATGTTCAGCAAGGCAGGAAACTGGGAGGAGTTTAAGAAGGCTCTTACATATTTCCATACACCAGCGCAGAACTTTGTCTTTGCTGACCAAGATGGGACGATTGCTTACCGGGCAAATGGATTAATTCCTATTCGTAAAAAAGGAGACAGTATGTTACCTGTACCAGGTTGGACAGATGAATATGAGTGGGAAGGCTTTATACCTTGGGATGAGCTTCCGACTATTGTAAATCCAGAGGAAGGTTTTATTTCGACAGCAAATAATAAAGTGGTCCAAGATGATTATCCTTACCATATTACACATACATGGGCCCAGCCGTACCGTGCTCAAAGAATTCGCGATGTATTGCAATCAAAGGAAAAATTGACGGTAGAAGATATGAAGGAGCTACAATTTGATCATGCAAATCTGCAGGCGGAGGAATTCGTTGACACTTTTCTGGATGAAATAAAGGATAGTGAGTTAAGAGATATTGATAAAGAGGCATTAGCTCAATTAGAGGGCTGGGACTATCTAGATTCAACTGATGCAGCAGGTCCTATGATCTTCCATTTCTGGATGGAGGAAATATCAAATGCATTGTTTGCTAAAGAAATTCCAAAAGACATGATGAAATTGTTCGACGGAAAAGCTCAAGTAGTGGATGAATTGCTGCGTGATGCAATCAACGGAAATCCAGGTATATGGATCACTGAAAAAGGAGGATTCCATGACGTGCTAGTACAGTCACTGCAACAAGCAGTTGACAGAGCCTCTAAGCACCAAGGTGATAAACCAGATAAATGGAAATGGGGACAATTACATGCTGTTACGTTTACACATCCGTTATCATCTGTTACTCCATTAAATTACTTATTTAATAGCGATCAACCACTTCCGATGAGAGGAAGCCGAATTACGGTAGGAGCTGCAGGCTGGGACAGTGAAACAGGAGAGGTGAAACATGGAGCATCATGGAGATCCGTTGTTGATATGGAAAATCCGCTGAAAAGTTACAATATTGTAGGTCCAGGTCAATCCGGTCATGCGATGAGTGAATGGTACCATGATCAGATGGATGATTGGGTAACTGGGAAATATCATGTCACTTCAATGAATGACGATTATAAAAAGTCATCCAGTCTATTAACACTAAAACCAAATAAGTAAAATGTAAAAAAGAAGACAACATAAAATTGTCTTCTTTTTTTGATACGAGAAATATCCTAAAACATTCTATGAGCCTTTGCATTTCCTCTCGCTAAAAGAGTTGAACGAGACACTTGTGTGTGTCCATTAACCTGAGAGTTTTGATGCTTAGGGCGTGTCCAATTGTGGTGAAACAGTTGAGAATGTGGATCTAAATGATCTTTATAGCTCATTCGTCGTCACCTCATCTTAAGATTTAGGGTATTTCTGTACAGTGATATTGTAAACAATATCATTAAGAGTATTTGATACTTCGTTAAATATCATGCATATATATCATTGAAAACAACTAGAAACATAAGTAATAATTGTCATTTTTCATTATTCCTTCGACAAAATTCGTCGTTTTCTGTAAGATAGATATAGATTGCCTTCTTAAAGGAGTATGTGATATGTCGATTACAGTAAGAACTTACTTTGTATTAATATTATCCATATTTGTTATTGTCTTAACAACTTTCTTAACATTTACAATTAGTAATGAGACAACGACGACAATGGAAGAGTCAGTTGGTGAAGCGTTGTCAAATGATGCTAAGCAAATGGCAGACAACCTAGATCAGTTTATGTGGGCACGATACGGAGAGATTACTCTTCTAAAGGAGTTAGAGATACTAAAAAATCCAGAGAATATTAAAGAAGTGGATAAATTGTTAAATGAACTACAAACAAACTTTCCATCGTTTTCATGGGTTGGTTATACAGATCAGAACGGGGTTGTTCAGGCTGCGACAGACCAAATACTAGTCGGTCAAAATATTTCTGAGCGCCCTGTGTTCAAGGAAGCAAGAAATCAGACTTTTATTGGGGATGTTCATGAAGCTGTTCTGTTAGCTAAATTGCTACCGAATTCTACAGGAGAGCCGTTAAAGTTTGTTGATATAAGTACTCCAATTTTCAATGAACAAAATGAATTTGTAGGTGTTCTAGCTGCGCACATGAGTTGGACATGGACCAAAGAAGTTAGTCAATCGTTGTTGAAGACAACTTCACAACAAAAGGATAAAACAGATGTTCTAATAATTAGTAAAATTGATAATTCAATATTACTTGGTCCAGATGAGTTACTTGGGAAAAAGCTAGATCTCCATGCAGTGGAAAAAGCACAATCCGGGGAAAATGATTGGGCGATTGAGAAATGGCCGGATGGAAAACATTATTTAATGGGGTATGCATTAGCAGATGGAATGTTGAATTACCCTGGGTTAGATTGGTCTGTCATTGTCAGGCAGCCTGAAGCAATTGCATTTCATTCTTCAGAGCAGTTGAAGTCAAATGTAATTGTATTAGGTTTATTATCTACCCTGCTCTTTGCCGTAATAGGTTGGTACTTAGCAGGTATTATCTCAAACCCTCTAAGGAAGATTGCAACAACGGCTGACCTTCTTAGAAAAGGAGAAAAGGTTGAGATTCCTTATAACAAAGGATTACGAGACATTGAAATACTTTCTACATCGCTAAGAGACCTTATCGCGACACTAACCAAAACAGAATCTGAATTAGGGAAAATGGAGCAACTTGCACAGCGTGATAAATTGACTGGTTTACCAAATCGACTATCACTGGAGCTCTATTTAAATAAGTTAAACCCAAACAAAACTTATTCCTTTTTATATATTGATTTAGATGGCTTTAAATCGGTTAATGACAAACTAGGTCATCATCATGGAGATGTTCTCTTGCAACTTGTGGCAAATCGATTGAAAAAATCAATTAGAGAAAATGAACACGTATTCCGTTTAGGTGGAGACGAATTTGTTACAATCATTGAAACAAATAACGCACAGGAACACTCGCATACCGTTGGCAACCGTATTATTCAATCTTTAAACGAGCCGTTTACAATAGAAGGTAGTAAGGTTCAGATTGGATGCAGCATCGGCTGTGCATTTTACCCAATAGATGATATAGATCCACACCAAGTGTTACGCTATGCTGACGAGGCGCTATATCGGTCAAAGGATACAGGTAAAAATAAAATCTCTTTCTATATCAGCTAACGCTCACTTAAAACAAAGCTATTCGGATAAATTCGAATAGCTTTTCTCTTTTTTCAATAAATAAATGATTCTAACTTGATAAAAAAATAAATAAAGCTTAGAAACAGTTGAAGAAAAAGAGGAGTTTTTGTCTTCTATAGCAAATTAATGAAGTATGACTTTTCTTTCGGGGGATTTATAATGCTTGCTGAGAAATTACTGTTGCATGTATTGATTATCTTATCACCTGTGCTTATTCATTATGTGTTTTTCGAAGATAGAGGATTGAAGAAATCGCCTTATATTATCGGTATACTTCATGGTTCAGCAAGCTTTTTGTGTATGATATTTGCGAATTACAGCTACGGACTATACTGGGATTTAAGGTATACACCATTAGTTCTGGCCTTTCTTTATGGTGGCCCAATTTCAGGATGTATCGTATTACTATTCATCTTTGCAACAAGAACCTTAATAGGTGGAGACATCATCTTGTTTGGTTATCTGAGTGCATTTTTTGCAGCAATCGTTCCATTGTTATTTTCTAGAGGCTTTTTATTAATCAAACCAAAAAAACGAGTTGCAAGTGCGGTTTTAATCGGATTCTGGCCAGCCGTTATCCAGCTTGGAATATTAATAGCTTATCTCATGACAGTGGAGTTGAAAAATATAGACAGACAAGAAATGTTAATGTACATCTCTCTTTTTGGAATCATTCAATTAGTAGCAATTGGGTTTGCAGCAACGTTGTATGAAGCGATGCTGGAGAAACAGCAAATGAAAGAAGAAATTTCCAGAAATGAAAGACTGAGTACATTAGGAGAGCTTGCAGCTTCTATTGCTCACGAAGTCAGGAATCCACTGACTGTTGTAAAAGGCTTCTTACAATTAATGAGAGAAAATAACAAGGACCAAGGACCCAACTATTTACCATTAGTTTTAGGAGAGATAGATCGAGCAGAATCTATTATTAGTGATTATTTAAATTTTGCTAAGCCCCAATTAGAAAGAATAGAAACGTTTTGCCTATCAGACGTACTCCATGAAAATGTAGCGTTGTTAGCTCCATTTGCCAATAAGCAGGGAGTTGAGCTTTATGGTGTAATCGAGGATGGGATTTGGTTAGAAACGGATAAAAATAAATTTAAGCAAGCACTTATCAATTTTATAAAAAATGCAATCGAAGCATCCGGTGATAATGGAAAGGTTTCTGTTACCTTGTCAAAAACCATTTCTTCACTATCTCTTGTTGTTAAGGACAATGGAAAAGGAATGACAAAGGAACAAATAGACCGTATCGGAACTTTGTATTATACAACGAAAGAAAAAGGGACAGGTTTAGGAACTACAGTATCTATTCGAATTATTGAAGCGATGAATGGAAATGTCCATTATAGAAGTAAGGTAGGAGAAGGAACTGAGGTAATGATATCACTACCTTTCAATGGATTGAATAACTAAACAAACGTTTGATTAGCAAATGAGGTGCAATTATTGTTAGTAGCAATCTTAGTTACCGGGTTAATTTTAGGTATTATGGTTCGCGTATTTTTAAAATTTGTGATCGGAGGGTACGGGTTTGCTAATGATATTGACAACCAGCCGATATTGTTAAAATCTTGTAGATATTGTAACAATAAAGTGCCGAAGAGCTATAAGAAAAATACATGTCCAACATGTAGTAAGCAATTAGAATAGTTTAATTATTGGTATCATAATATTCAGAGAAAGGGGGAGGTATGATGGGAAAGTATATGAAGGAGTTCTTCTCAATTCATGATATATGGATTTTAAGTTCTCTAATAGTGATTGCTACTATTTCAGTTCTACCACAATTAGATAGATGGGCGATTTGGATTTCGTTCGTCATTGGTGTTGGTCTTTATATTGTGAGTGAATATATGACTCACCGTTTTATCTTCCATATGAAGGCTCCTAAAAATAAATCATTATTAAAATTTATGAAGAGAATCCACTATGACCATCATGAGGAACCAGGTGACCTAAAGTTATTATTTTTGCCGATATGGTATAGTCTACCGCAGTTAGTGGTGGTTACACTCGCTGTTTTCCTTTATACAAAAGATATCTTCATTGCACTCGCTGTATTTGCAGGTACGGCATCCACTATTTTATATTATGAATGGACGCATTATGTGGCACATCGTCCATATCAGCCGAAAACAAGATGGGGTAAATATATGAAAAAGCTTCATATCTTACACCACTTTAAAAACGAAAACTATTGGTATGGTGTGACAAACCCCTCGATGGACTATTTATTTGGTACAATGAAAGATGGGAAAGATGTAAGTAAAAGTGAAACGGCCAAAAAGCTTACATTGTAAGAGGTATATAAACGTCCTATTGGGCGTTTTTTTAGATAAGGCTCTTAAATGTAATAAACGATTAACGAAGTAAGGGAAATTGAATAAAGAGGTGAGTACTCTTGGAAAAGAAAATAGGATTTATCGGTTGTGGAAAAATGGCACAAGCAATGATTGCAGGAATGATTAACTCAGGTGTTGTGAATCCCCAAGACATCATGGCAAGTGCGAAGACACTTTCAACATTAACGGGTGTTAACAATAACTTTTCAATCCAGACAACACTAAACAATCAAGAGGTTGCACAATTTTCGAGCTATTTATTTCTAGCTGTAAAACCGAACCTTTACAGTGAAGTCATTCAGGAAATAAGAAATGATGTGTGGGATAATACAATTATTATCACAATCGCAGCTGGAATTGACCTGGATTATATGGAAAGAGAATTTGGTAAGAAGGTGAAAGTTGTAAGAACAATGCCGAATACTCCATCTCTAGTTGGCGAAGGTATGAGCGCGATTTGTCATAATCAATATGTAACAGAAGAAGAGATGAGTTATGTGACAAAACTGTTCAGCAGCTTTGGGAAATGTGAGCAAGTACCAGAGACTATGATGGATTCCATTCCAGCAATCAGTGGTTCTTCTCCGGCGTATGTTTACTTAATGATAGAAGCTTTAGCAGATGGTGGAGTCAGACAGGGAATTGCAAGAGAACAAGCGTATCGCTTGGCGGCCCAAGCTGTTTTAGGAGCCGCTAAGATGGTCCTAGAAACGGGAATTCACCCGGCTGAGTTGAAGGATCAGGTTTGTACACCAGGTGGAGCAACGATTGAAGCAATTGCCGCACTAGAAGAACATGGATTTAGACATTCCATACAAGAAGCAATGAAAAAATGTACGGACAAAGCTGTATCATTAGCAAAAAAATAAACAAATAGCTAGCACATACTTGTGCTAGCTATATTTTTTCAGTAAGTATGGCGCAGAAAGAATCACGCCAACTACATAAAGCAATAAAGCAAAATATGCCGGTAAAAGGTGTATAAATGTCGTATAACCGATTACAAAATGTGTTGCGATACCTGATAAAAATGCAGGAATTGCACCTAATGTTAATGTCCACCATACAAAGCGGTCTCCCTCGCGAAAACCCCATAAAGATAATGTTAACACTAACAACCCCACACTAAGTAATGCACTTCCAAATCCTGCCCGGTCATGTGCAATAAGTGGAATGAGGCGATTATTAAATTCATTCATCATCTCAGGAGATAAACAAATATATAACAAATCAGTCGGAACAAATACAGACGTTGTACCTAAAAAGGAAATGACTACCCCGCCTATTAGTAATGAAAATCCTAAGATGATAAACATAAGCTGACCGATTAAGCTTCGTTTCCAATTTCTATGATTATAACGGTTTACACTTCTCGGTGAATGAATTGCCCCTTTGGTTGTGACAAAGCCCCTGATGAATAGAGGAAGTAAAATAATCCAAAATAGTGCATGCAACCAATCAAAGTATCCATACCCAATAAATAGAAGAATTCCAAAAAATCCAGTGATTCCTCCAATGTTAATGGACTTTCTTGCCCAATGTAACCCAAATTGTACTCCATGCTTTGCCAGCTGCATGTAAATAACCCCACCTGAAATCATCGTGCCGGCAAGTGTCATCCGGTCATGTGCCATGAAGTTTAATAGTAGGGGGTTATAGCTTAGAATAGCAAATCGATTGATTCCAAGAAATGACTCATCATAAGGTAATATAATCCACGTCATGCTAAACAATAATGCTATGAAACCGCCAATCATTATGGACAATCCAAATAACCAATACCATATCCAACCTTGTATGATGGTGGTATTCTTAGGAGCTAGCAATTCATTTATCCGTTTAGGAAGTCCTGGTCCAGAAAAGACATATTCATAGCTTAATAGTGAAAGTGCAACGCCTGCATGACTCAATGAAAGCCCATCATTTGGTTCCTTAATCCCGCCAACAGTCACAATTGGAAGTGACTCTTCCTGACCTCTTATTAACTTAATAGCGTGCACAAGATTCTGGTGATGTTCTTCAGTAGATGGAGAGTGAGTACTTTCATCCAGCATAATGCCATCTGGATCAAAGGATAGGAGTTGTTCTATTGTTCTCTCATTTTTCACATCATTTGCCGAGATTGTAAGAAGTATGGCTGTATGCTTTAAGCAATCTCGTAATGTCTTCATATCCTTTTTGCTCTTAATAGAGTCATGAGGAATAGAAACGATATCTGCGTATGCGTGAAGTTTTCGTATAAGGTCAGTTAACTCCTCAATCGAACTGCCTGCCAAATTAAATAAGAATGGCAGCTTCTTCTTTTTTAATAAGTGAAGTTGTTTCAACACAGTATTCACATGTATGGAATGCTTATTCGAAACCTGAACCTGCTCATTTTGTAGTTGTATCGTTTGAATAGGTGCTTCTTCCGTTGAGACAGGACCAATTTCAATAAATCCAAATCCCAGATTTTGAAAAGCTTGTAACCCTGTAAGTTCAGGATCAATTTTTCCACATAACCCAATACTTGATTGAAATTCAACATTAAATAGCGTTTTAGTATGTGTAGAAGAAGGGTTCAAATGACCGAGAAAGTCAATTACTTTCCCACCACCAGGTACAGACGATAAGGTATTCATGCTACGATGAATAAATTCGCGGCTAGCCCTTGGGGGAAGACGATGCAATATCGGTCTAAACAACGTATGATACGACCAATCCGGCATATCGATCATCCTCTTTTTTTCTTTTATTGTATCATTCTGGCGGGGAGTGAGCTGTGGTACTTTGTAAAAATCTTATATTTCTTGGTGTCACTTCAGAATTAGGAACATTCCTACAAGTTTTGGAGATATCCCTTCAGAAATAGAATAATTCCTACAACTTTACATGATGATCCCTTCAAAATGAACAAAATTCTTACAAGTAAAAAAACGAGCAGCTCGTAAGCTGCTCGTTTCGGTATTAGGCAGATAAAGCAGAATCAACTGATGATTTCTTTCTCTGTCTCTTTGATTTCTTAAAATATAAAAGCTCGTATACTACTGGTATTACAACAAGCGTTAATAATGTTGCGACACCTAGACCGCCAATTACAACGATTGCTAGACTTGCTGATACAAGATTTCCAGATTCCGCTTCTTTAAATAAAAGTGGAAGCATTGCGCAAATCGTTGCGACAGCTGTCATTAAGATAGGGCGCATGCGTGTTGTTGCAGCCTCTACAAGCGCATCACGGATGATCATGCTATTTTCATTTTGTTTTACACGATCTAACAGTACGATTGCATTTGTAACAACGATACCGATGAGCATTAATGCACCGAGCATAGCCGTAATATCAACAGTAATACCACTAATGAGAAGTCCCAAAATCGCGCCAATTGCAGCTAGTGGCAGTGAACATAAGATAGCAATTGGAGCACGAACAGTCTTAAAGGTGATAACCATAATTAAGAAAACAATCCCGATTGAGGCAAGCATTGTCATAAACAATGCGTTGAAGTCACTGGCTTGGTCAACACTGGCTCCACCAACCAATACCTCTACATCTTCAGGAAGCTTCATTGCATTTTTTTCGCCAGGCATTTCTCCATAAATCTTTTTGTTTATCTCACCCGCAATAACAGATAGCTGACTAGGGTCTACAACTGCGGTAACTCGTATATATTGGTCACCATCTTTATGGAATACATTTGTAGGTTTTTCTTCTTTTTCAAGCTTTGCAACGGTGGATACAGGTACTAAACCTTGTTCAGTCATAATTGGAATATCGTTAATTTCTTTTTCTGATGTTGGATTCATCAGCGGCTCAACGATAACCTTAGCTTGTTGGTCTTCCAGTGTGATTTCTCCAATAGGAGTAGGATTCAACATGACAGCCATTTGCCCTGCAACTGTTTCAGCTTTGGATTCTGATGGATTCACGACTAAATTATAAACTGATTTTTTTTCTTCTTGGTTGGTTGAGACTGACTCAATTCCTTTAATATCCTCTATTTCTTTCTTTACATTCGTTGCGACTGATGCTAGTTGTTCAACATCATCACCAAGCACATCAATCGTTATGGATGTTTGGTAGCCACCCATTAGCGTACCTGCAGATGCATTCAACTTACCAGAGCCAAACTCACCCTTTTGAGACTCAATTGTTTTAATAAACGCGTCAATGTCTGTATCTTCCTCTAGAATTGTCATAACGGTTGACTGTGTAGGAGAAGTCACATTTCCGTACTTCGTAGAGTCCTCTGTATTACCTAGCTGTGTATATGTGTATTTAATGCCTTTTTGCTCTAAAATTGCTTTCTCTAATTCGGTCGTTCCTTCTCTAACTTCAGAAAGAGGAGTTTCATTCGGATATGTTAACGTTACATCAACAAAGTCAGCATTTCCATTATCAATTGCGCCCTTTGGTAAGGCTACATACATTCCAATTGAACCAGCAAACATACCAAACGCTACTAGTAACACAACCCATTTATGATTTAGCGACCAAGTTAGGAATTTACTAAAGCGTACGGATGGTTTATGTTCCTTTAGTTTCGTATTCTTTAGTAGACTAGCACTCATTAACGGAACAACTGTTAACGCAACAAGTAACGAAGCTATTAGAGAATATGTAATAGTTAAGGCAAATGGCAGAAGGAATTCTTGTAAACTACCATTAAGTAAACCCATTGGCAGGAATACAGCAACAGTCGTTAGTGTTGAAGACGTAATGGCAGTTCCAACCTCTTTTGTTGCTTCTATAACAAGAGATATGGTTAACTTCTCGTTCTGAGATTTACGGAAAATATTTTCAATGACAACAATACTGTCATCAACCAATCGGCCTACAGCAACTGCCACACCACCTAATGTCAGAATGTTTAACGTTACACCTGACTTAGACAATAGGAAGAGAGTGAACCCTAATGATAGTGGAATTGAGACAATAGTAATCAAGGTCGATTTTAAATTTCGTAAAAATACCATAATGACAATGGTTGCAAATAATGCTCCCAATAATACTTCCTTCATCATACTTTTAACAGAGGTTTCAACCATATCAGCAGTTGACATGATAACATTTGTTTCTACATTTTTGAATTCTTTATTTACTGCCTTTACTTGTTTTTGAACTTCATGACTGATTGTTACAGCATTTGAATTACCATCTTTCGTAACAATTAGAAGCAAACCGTCTTTTCCGTTTACTCTAGTCATATTTCCTTCGGGCTTTTTCACTTCTAATGTACTGATATCTCCAAGGGTAACAGAAGGTGCTAGTTGTATGTTTTTAAGTTGATCTACGTTACTAACATCACCAATGACCTTAAGGTTACTTTTTTTTCCTTCTATTGTTTTTTCACCAATAGAAGTTGTTAAATTTTGTCCCTGAAGCACAGTCATAACACTTTGGAGCGGAATTTGCTCTGCGTTCATTTTTTCTTCATCCAACGTTACCGAAACATATGAAGGAACTGATCCGAATGTTTGGATGTCTGCAACCCCTTTTATGTCCTTAAAATATGGAATTACTTCTTCTTCGGCAAATTTTAGATTTGCAGGTGTTATTCCATCCTCAAAGGTAAGTGCAACATATGAAAGTGGAATCATGGATGTATTTAATTGAACGATATTTGGTTTCATTACAGTAGGTGGAAGAGGAAGCGTATTAATTGCATCTGAAATTGACTGTTTGGCTTCTTTCATATCTGTTTTTGGCTCAAGATGTATATCAATTTTCGTATATCCATCACCTGTCGTAGATAAGATGTTACGTTTTCCGTCTAGACTACTTAGTGATTTTTCAATTGGAGTTGTGACTTGCTTCTCCATTGAATTGGAATCCATTCCTTGACCAATTGCAACAACCGAGATAAAGGGTTGATCAGCTTCTGGTAAAAATTCCATTGGTAGCTTCAGATAACTAACAATCCCCATTACTAATACAATTAGGGACAGTATTGTTACAGCTGCTTTGTTTCTAAATGACCATTTTGTAAACCATGACATGGTTACTTTCACTCCTTCGTAATTTGCTTGTACGTACTCTTTGACGATACATTCATCCTTAAACCCTTCAAAAATTGTCATTATTACCTAAAAATGTTAATAAACCAGTGCTCAAACTCTATAATAAGAAAAAGTTTCCAATTTAAATAGGGACTTTTTACCTATTTCCTTTGAACTATTTAAAGTCTAATTTTTCAGAATAGATATTTAAAAGAAAGAAAGTACGATACAATGTAGAAATAAGGGATTATATAGGGGGAACAGCATGAAAACAGATTTTCAGAGAAACCTAGAAAAATACGCAAACCTTATTGTGAAATTCGGTGTGAATGTACAAAAAGGGCAAGGATTGTTAATTCGTTCTACAATTGACGCGAGGGAATTTGTGCGTGCGATGACGAAGCTTGCTTATGAGGCCGGGGCAAGTGAGGTTGTGGTAGAGTGGGAAGATGAACAAATTACATATGAGAGATACAAAAATGGAGCAGACGAAGTATTTACAACTTTTCCAAAATGGAAAGTAGATTCCGTCCTTCATTATTATGAAAATAATTATGCACTTGTATATGTAGATGCTACAGATCCTGATCTGTTGCAAGATATCGAACCTGGCAGAATCTCAACGTGGGCAAAGACGAGAGGAACCGCTCTCAGACCGACTTCTAAATTCATCGACTCACATAAAATTAGCTGGAACATAGCTGCAGTGCCGACAAAAAAGTGGGCGGATAAAGTGTTTCCGAATTTGAATGAAGTTGAAAGAGAACCTGCGTTATGGAACTTAATTTTCCAGGCATGCCGAATTGATGGTTTTGACGATCCGATTGCAGAGTGGAATACACATGTAGACAACTTACAAGAACGTGTGGAGTATTTAAATGATAAAAAATATAAAAAACTTCATTATAAAAACAGTAAAACCAACCTTACAATTGAGTTACCAAAAGGGCATATCTGGATGGGAGGAAGCAGCAGAAACGAAAAAGGAGTCATGTTTACTGCAAACATTCCAACTGAAGAGGTTTGGACAGTTCCTTATAAATATGGTGTAAACGGTACTGTTAGTAATTCAAAGCCTTTTGTATATAATGGCAATGTAATTGATGATTTTACACTTGAGTTTCAAGAAGGAAAGATTGTGAAAGTAACGGCCGGTAAGGGCGAGGAACTTCTAAAAGGCTTAGTGAATACAGAAGAGAATTCTATGTATTTAGGAGAGGTAGCCTTAGTCGATAACACATCTATCATTTCACAAATGAATGTACTATTTTTTAATACATTATTTGATGAAAATGCTTCATGTCATCTGGCTATTGGTAATGCGTATTCGAGCAATTTCAAAGGCGGAGAATCAATGGATAAAGATGAACTTGAAAAGAATGGAATTAATCAAAGTATTGTCCATGAAGATTTCATGATTGGTACCGATGATTTACTGATTCAGGCAGAGACTGCTGACGGTAAACTAGAAACAATCATGAATA
This sequence comes from Bacillus sp. BGMRC 2118, assembly GCA_008364785.1. Lineage (GTDB taxonomy): Bacteria > Bacillota > Bacilli > Bacillales > SA4 > Bacillus_BS. The sequence continues at coordinate 52,308 of VTTJ01000006.1, forward strand.
ATGGAAAATGGAGCATCTAACTCTCCATACAGTTGTCAATAAACACCTTGTAGTCTATTATTAACAAATGAAACAGGCACTTGTCCCTTTATAAGGACAGTGCCTGTTTTATTTAAAGATAGCTAGTTGCTGTACACGGGTAACTAGCTATGTGAAAAGAGCCTTTATTAATGAGGCAAGAATGCCAGTTGATAAAAGAATAAAACAGCAAATATATAAACGAGCGGATGAACTTCACGCCATTTTCCTTTTACAACTTTTAGTATTGGATAGCTAATAAATCCAAGTGCAATACCTGTTGCGATACTTGATGTTAATGGCATGCTTAGAATGATTAAAAAGGCAGGGAAGGCTTCGTCTAATTCATTCCATTTAATATGAGCAATACTTCCGATCATTAAGCTTCCCACGATAATTAAGGCTGGTGCAGTAATAGCGGAAATACCTGAAACAGCACCTACAAGTGGCCCAAAGAATGCTGCTATTACAAATAGTATTGATACAGTTAAGGTTGTTAACCCTGTTCTTCCTCCAGCTGCAACACCGGATGAAGATTCAATATATGCACTGGTTGGACTCGTTCCGAAAACAGCACCAACTGTCGTTGCAACAGAATCAGCTAGCAGCGCTTGTCTAGCACGTGGAAGCTTGTTACCTTTCATCAAACCGGCTTGCTGTGCAACTCCAACCATTGTTCCTGTTGTATCAAAGATGGTAACAAGTAAGAATGAGAAAACAACAGCATATAAACCGTATTGAATAACATCTCCTGCTGCAGTTAGTGGATTCATAACGATAATGTCAGGCAGGGCAGGTTTTGCCATGAAGCCTTCTTTAAATTTTAACAGGCCATTAAAGTATGCGATAATACCTGTTAAAATCATTCCGATAAATAACGCTCCATTCACATTAAGTGCCATCAATATAATCGTAATAGCTAAGCCAATTAGAGCCAAAAGCGCTTGAGGTGAGTGAAGATCACCAAGAGTAACAAGGTTTGAAGGATGAGCAGTAATGATTCCTGTCAAACGTAGTCCGATAAACGCGATAAAAAGCCCGATACCGGCCGTAATTCCATGTTTCAGATTTTCTGGAATGGCTTCTATTAATTTTTCCCTAAATGGAGTTAAAGAAAGGATAACGAACAATAGTCCTGATATTAATACAGCTGCAAATGCAATCTCATACGTGATGTTTGGATTGGTTCCAACTACTGAATACGCAAAGTAAGCATTTAATCCCATACCTGGTGCGATGGCAATTGGATAATTTGCAAATAGGGCCATCCATAATGTTCCGACGACTGTTGCGATGATGGTCGCAATAAATACTTGATCAAAAGGTACTCCGGCATCTGCCAGAATAATAGGGTTTACAATGACGATGTATACCATTGTTAAAAACGTTGTAATCCCAGCCATTACTTCCGTTCTAACTGTCGTTTGGTTTTCTTTAAGTTTAAACATAGTACCTCCTATTAAACACGAACATTTTTTAACACAAGTAATATATTATTCGTATTTTGGTATTTAATCAAGTATTGTTTTAGAAAAAAGTAATTTATGATTGAAAGTTGTATTAAATGTTAGACAGTTTTAATACGATAGAATATAATAGTTGTAACAATAAAATAGCTTCGGAACGAAGGGGAGTAGCTTAACTTTAAAGTCGTCATGACGTGGTAGTTTCTATCACCGGCTTTATCGGACAACGTACGGACGTTGTTGGCAAGACCTTTATCATGCAAAATGGTAAAGGTCTCTCTCTGTGTATAAGAGCCTTTACCTTATGGTAAAGGCTTTTCTTTATTTGTACGTAAGTTAAAACAGGAGATTTATTGTTAAGTAGTGGCTGTTTTCGCAAAGAATGTTGTTTTTTTTAAAAAAAGAAAAGTACCACGTTATCCCAAGGTTACGAGGTATCATATCTATCATCGCTCAACACAGAGTAATTATTCATTACTTTTACTCAAAGCAACAATCTATACGAAAACAGCCTAAATAACTTGAAGGAGGGAAAATGAATGGAATTATTTTCAACAGAATTTTTCTCGGCATTGCTAGCAATCGTAATGATCGATCTAGTGTTAGCGGGTGATAATGCGATTGTTATAGGCCTTGCTGCACGAAATCTACCGAAATCCATGCAAAAGAAGGTCATCCTGTGGGGGACAGTTGGGGCAATTGCGATTCGTACTCTTGCAACACTAGTGGTAGTTTGGTTGTTAAAAATACCAGGATTACTAGTAGTAGGTGGAGTGTTATTATTATGGGTTGCGTATAAACTACTTGTAGAGGATAAGGGACATGATGTTGAAGCAGGATCTAACTTCTGGGCTGCGATCCGTACAATTATTATTGCAGATGCACTAATGGGATTAGATAATGTTCTAGCTGTAGCTGGTGCAGCTCATGGGAATTTTTTATTAGTTGTACTCGGATTACTCATTTCCATTCCAATTGTTGTGTGGGGAAGTACAATTATCTTAAAGTTTGTTGAGCGATTCCCGATTATCATAACAATTGGAGCAGCCGTTCTAGCATGGACTGCGTCTAAGATGATTGTAAAGGAGCCTTTCTTAGCTGATTTCTTTGTGAATCCATTTGTGAAATATGGATTTGAGGTTCTTGTAGTTGCTCTCGTTATTGGGCTAGGGACATATATGAAAACAAAGGCAAAGGAACCTGAAAAACAAGCTGCATAAGGTAAGAATTAATACTATATTAGGTGGAAAAAGACCTCTATCAATGACGATAGAGGTCTTAAAATTATCTAGAATAAATTTCATAAATTCCAAACTTCAGGTAGTCTCCTTCATCGGCTGCTAGCAACTTTGGATGGTCATAACCAGCACCGCTCCAGTGAATTTCACGTAATACTTTTCGTGCATCTACTGCAGCTTCTTGAATCATTTGTTTAAATTGATCAGGTCGTACATGGAAAGAGCAGCTTGCTGTAATAAAGAAGCCTCCATCTTTTACAAGCTTCAACCCATTTAAGTTGATATCCTTATACCCACCTAGTGCTTTGCGAACTGCATGGGCAGATTTTGCGAATGCTGGAGGGTCAACGATCACGACATCCCACTCTTTTCCTTCTTGGACAGCTTCACGTAAATAATCAAAGGCATTTGCCACGACATAGTCAACATTATTGAACCCATTTAGCTCAGCATTACGTTTTGCTGTATCAATGGCATGATCGGAAATATCGACTGCCGTTACATGCTTTGCCCCGTACGTACACCCATTTAACATAAATGATCCTGTATGTGTAAAGCAATCCAAAAGGGTAGTGTTAGAATCAATTAAAGGCTGAATTGCTGCTCGATTTTCACGCTGGTCAAAGAAAAATCCAGTTTTCTGTCCGTCTTTAATGTCAACAATATATTTCACGCCATTCTCTTCAATAACAACATCTGTTGGTGCTTCCCCATACCAGAATCCTTTTTCTTGCTCTAGCCCTTCTAGTTCACGTACATATACATCATTACGCAAATAGATGGCCTTAGGTTGAAATACTTCCAAAAGTCCTTTTAAAATCCATTCTTTACGAACTTCCATACCGAGTGACATAATTTGAACAACTAATACGTCTTCATATTTATCAACAACGAGCCCAGGTAAAAAGTCTGCTTCACCATAAATCGCTCTACATGAGCTAACAGTAGGAATCATACGCTTACGTAAATCCCATGCTTTTTGGATTTTCTTTATAAAAAATGCTTCAGTAATTTCTTCTTGGGTATAGCTTAAAATCCGTACAATCATTTGTGAACGTGGATTGATGTACCCTCTTGCTAAGAAGTGATTTTGATGATTATATACATCAACAAAGTCACCTGGTTCAAAATCCCCCTCAATGTGTGCGACTTCACTTTTATAGATCCAAGGATGTCCTTGTTCTAACCGTTTTTTACGATTTCTTTCTAATACTACTTTTGCCATTTGTCATCACTCCGTTCCTTCATTCGATTTCCATCATACCGAAAAGACAAGCGAAACGCTAGTTAAACTAAAGCTATTAAGAAAGAATAACTGTCTTAATGCATGGCTCTTTTCTATAACTTTGTTACTTTTAGTACAATTATTCTGGAGATACAACCAGTTTTAGAAGCAAAACGAGGTTGGATTAGAAAAGAGCAACTCTCTTTTTGTATAGTAGTAACTGGATACTAAGGTAAAAATCTGGCTTCCTGAGATTTTTACGCATAGCAACCTTCTATACAAAAACAGCCTAATGCATAGAAAGAATACTGATTTTATACGAGTCTTCCTAAACTGAGATTCTATTTAATAAACTTCCACTATGGTCGAATACTAATTCAAGATAGAAACAATATCAGCCTCTAATTTGGGTGACAGTAGAAAAAGAATCATACTGCAACTATACTTATGATAGAGATGTTCAGGGATGGTGGGAGAGTATGGACAACGAAAAAGATAACGAGTTGTTTGAGCATGAGCGTGAAGATTTTGATTATGATGAGTTTTTCCATGGTGAAGATGAGGACTATGAACGGGAGAAAGAGCAACGAAAGAAAAATAAAACATTCATTACGCGGATAGTTGGTTCATTGTTAGTGGTCGCTTTATTGGTCAGCGGTCTTACAATATGGCCACAAATCATTAATTTACCTGCGATTGACTTTCTCGCTTCATCTGCTCGTTTATCACAAAATGAAGATGTGAAGCACTACAAAAAAGCAGTAGTTGCAATTGAACACGATCAAGTAAAAGGAACGGGTTTCAACGTGAATGCTGAAGGTCTTATTGTCACGAATGAGCATGTCGTGAACAATGCAAAACGAGTAAAGGTTCACTTCAAAGGAGGGGAATCTTACACAGGGAAGGTCGTATATACTGATGAACAGCTTGACTTAGCGATTGTGGATATTGAAGGACATGAATTACCGTATCTCAAAATATCCTATGAATCCAAATGGAAAGGTGAAGATTCTGTTATATTTATCGGTAATCCGCTCTCCTTTACACAAATTGCAAACAAAGGTGAAATTATAGGAAATGTACTGTTAGAAGATCATCATAGACCGGTTATGATGATTAAAGCTCCGATATACAAAGGAAACAGTGGAAGTCCTGTTGTGAATACAGATGGAGAAGTGATTGGGGTCATCTTTGCAACATTACGAAATCCAGATGTCGAGACAGATGAAATTATTGGTGTGGCAACTCCGGCTACCTATTTAGAACCAATCATAAAAGAGTGGGAAAAGTAAAAACATGAGAGCTTATTAAGCTCTCATTAAAGATTGTAGACAAAAGTTTACTAGAATTAAACTATGCGAGTGAAATTTTTATATCCTAATAATATCCCCATATATGTTTCTATTTCATCGATAGTCTTACACATTGAACGAATACCTAATATGTATTGGGTAAATGCCAATTTACTAAGATAATTGTTCAATACTTGGGCGACCAATTTCAGAGCACATATCTTTAACAAGAGAATAAATGAAAGAAAAATTAGTTACCACTTAATGTTTGCGTACAAGATGAGGAACAAGTTCATCAAAGGCTATTATTCTGTTTGATCTCTTAGTATACAACTATGTTTCGTTTGCATAGTATCACTTCAATTATTATTCCTCATTTATTTTAGAATAAGAAGATATCAAGAACAGAGTGAATATAAAAACTGATTGAAGTGGAATGGCAATCGACTCCTGCGGGAGCAGTGGGACAGGTGAGACCCCACAGGCGGAACGTCGAGGAGGCTCACCGCCCACCCCGCGGAAAGCGAGTGCCATGGAGCGGAAATCACCTTGTCCTACAGAAAACTTCATAAAAATAGAAAAAGGACTGTAGACAACTCGAAATAATCGAGTTTGTCTAAGTCTGACATGAGAGCTCTTTAATCTCTCATGTTTTTTTGTCCGTTAATTTAACATTCTTTCAAATTTAGATAGATGAGCAGGTAGTGGAGCTTCTACTACTATTCTCTCCTTTGTAATTGGGTGTTGAAAGGAAATTCGAGAGGCGTGTAAGCCTTGTGTATCTAACGAATCTGTCTTGCCTCCATATAATTGATCTCCTGCTATTGGATGACCTAGAAAACTTAAGTGTACCCGAATTTGATGAGTTCTGCCTGTATCTAACTGTAATTTCAGCTTTGTAATATTTGCTTGTTTAAATAACTGAATTACTTCATAATGAGTGACTGCTTTTTGTCCAGTATTTGAGACTCTTCTTCTTGTTGGGTGATGTCGGTCACGTCCGATTGCCTTTTCAATTGTTCCTTTTTTTTGTCTAATTAATCCCTCAGCATAGGCAATGTATGTCCGCTTAATGTCTCTTCTTTCTAACATACCATCTAATAAGCTACTTGCTAGTGGGTGCTTGGCAAAAAGAATGACTCCACTTGTATCATGATCAAGTCGATGAACATGACGGACTTTTGCCAAAAGGCCATGCAGCTGCCAGTGATAGGCAATGCCATTAGCTAGCGTTCCTATTTGATGGATCTCTGTAGGATGTGTATCCATTCCAATTGGTTTATTGACGATTAGAAGATGATCATCCTCATATAATACGTCAATATCCATTTCAGTTGGAATCAGTCCATACTCTTCTGGGTTGAAACACTTTACAAAAAGACGATCTTTTCTTTTTACCTCAGTCGTCCAATTCACGACTTCACCATTTAGCGAGATTCCTTTTTCCATACGAAGTTCATGCAATAGCTTCTTTGGTATACAAAGCTCTTCCCTTGCAATTTGCTCAATGGTTTTACCATCATATTCAGAAGGAGCAACTATTTGAAGGTAGTTCCCTTTTTTCTCAGTTAGAATCATGCTGCGTCTCCCTTTTTCCTTTTCTAGTTGAAATGACTCTTAGGGTAAACATAACAAGTAAAAATGTAATATAGCTTAGAGATACAACTAAACCAATCTTCGGAACTCCAAGCATTTGGAGAATCATATTGATCACAGTAGATATGTACAAAATGCCGAGGTACCGTTTAATTTCCTCGTTTTTAAATAGTTTGGTTAAATAGGCACCGATCTGACCTCCGATAATGGCACCGATAATTAATGTAAAGGCAAATGCATAATCAATTGAGGTTGTCATGGCGTATGTAATAAATCCAGCAAAAACAATAAAGAAAACAGCAAATAAACTAGTTCCGACAGCTTTCTTAGGCTGAATTCCAAGTAATGCTATGGATAAAGGCACAATGATAAATCCGCCTCCGACTCCTAAAGTAGTAGAGATAAATCCACCGATAAATCCAATCACTAGCGGGATAACCCAGGACTTTCTTTGAACGGTTTCAGATTCGGATTGTTTCTTACCTTTTAGCATAATCCATGAAAAATAACCTGCCAATAAAATATAAAGCACAGGAATGACAACATCTTCAACTTCCCACCGCTCTAGCTGCATAACAAATGGATGGGCAACTTGTGTTGCACTTAACCCTGAAGCAGCAATTAATAACCCTGTTTTCACTTCAATATTTTTCATTCTAATATGGGCAACAATACCTGAGAGACTTGTACCGATTGTATATAGTAAGCTGGTCGCAACTGCCACAATGGGTGAAAAACCGATTAATAATAAAATAGGAGTTAAGACAAATCCGCCTCCGATTCCAAAATAGCCGGACATAATTCCTACACATGCCCCAAGTAATATAAATAATAAAATATCCAACATGAGTTCCTCCTAGCAATTCAAAAAGGCATGCTTTCATTATGCAGAATGAAGGCGGTAATCACAACTAATATAGAAATTTTAACCAAAGTTATTACAGGAATAAGGCAGCATTAACAATCTAGTAACAGTTTCGTTACGACCCTCATTTTCTATTTTTCCTGTGCTAGAATAATGAACGAGCGAAAGAAGGGGGAAGAAAAAATGATAAAAAAAGTTGGAATCTCTTTACTACTTTTTCTATTAGTATCGATAGGATTAGAGGTTTTGAATATCGGTCCCCAAGTATATTCACTGAATCAAGATCAAGTGGTTGCAACCGTAAATGAAGAGAAAATATATGAATCTGAATTACAAACGGCTGTAAAAAGTGCTACACCAACGCTATCCAAAGACGATTCCGAGCAAATCAATCATACTCATATTCAGCAGCAAATTGAACAAAAGGCACTTGAAAAACTTATTCATAAGGAACTTATCTTACAGGAAGCTAAGAGAGAAAACTATCAATTGTCAAAACTAGAAAAGCAAAGAGCAGTCAAGCAAATTGAAGAACGTTTTAAAAATAAAGGAGATTTAGAGACCGTACTGGATAAATATCATTTGTCTGAAAAGAAACTGAAGGAAATGATAGAAGAAGATCTTTTAGTAGCAAGTTTTCTTGAGAATAAACTAAAGGGTCAAGTAGCTGAAGGTAACCAGACAGAATTGAAACTGTTTCTAGATAAGCTTAAAAAGAAAAATAAAATAGATATTCACATATAGGAGGCAGCACATGAAGAAAATATTCTTACTTGCAGCAGTGTTGTGCACGGGTCTAATGATTTTAAGTGGTTGTGGGGATCAATATAATTATGAGGAAGAAATTGTGTTAGTCGATCAGCCGAAAGAAAAATATAATAATTAAGGCTCTTTTCTAAAACTTTGTTGCTTTTAGTACAATTATTCTGGGTGTACAACCAGTTTTAGAAGCAACTTAAAGTGCAACGCTCTTTAAGTTTAGTAGTAAATAGATACTAAAGTAAAAATTCGGCTTTTGGAGTTTATAAGCTAAGCAACAATTTATACGAATTCAGCCATAATTAATGAATGTCGTAAGGTGATAGAGCCTTTCGACTTTTTTATTTTCTACTAGAAAATAGTAAGAAGAATAGCAGTTGGACTGTGTTAAATCACCTTATTACATTTATAAGTTTTCATTTCGCTTATCAATAACTATAATAGGAAAGAAATGAAAAATTACTCGAAAAATGGAGAATACGATGGACCAACTACAGCTGCTTGAATCAAAAGTAAAAGAGCTATCAAGTTTACTGGATGCGTTTAAGGAATTAAATACGAATATTGAACTGAATGAAGTCTTTCAAAATATCCTTATGCAAATGGTTAAAGTGTTAAAGGCAGAGGCTGGGACGCTCTGGGTTGCTGATTATGAACGAGAAATAATTACGGCAAGTGCAGTAACAGGTCCAACGAAGGATGCCATTTTAAACATAAAGCTAGACCTTCAAGAAGGGATTGTAGGAAAAGTCATTTCGACAGGTGAACCATATTTACTTGAAAATGTCTCAGATGAACCATCCTGGGCAAAGAGAGTGGATGAATCAAGTGGATTTATCACGAAATCGATGATTACGGTCCCTCTCATTGCAAATCAAAAGGTATTAGGTGCTCTGCAATTATTAAATAAAAAAGGTGATCTATTCTTTAATGAAGAAGATGTTAACCTTGCATTAGCATTGGCGAATCAATCAGCGTTAGCCCTACAAAATAGCCAAGTCTACAATGAACTGTATACAATGTTCATGAGTATGATTACAACACTTGCAAAAGTCCTGGATGCACGTGATCCATATACAGCCGGTCATTCTGAACGTGTAGCCCGTTATGCAGCATTGACAGCTGCGCGATTAGGATTTAACTCCAGAGAATGCAAGGATTTATATAGAGCAGCATTGATGCATGATATCGGCAAAATGGGTGTTTCAGATGATATTTTACGAAAACCAACTAGATTAACACAGGAAGAATATACCTTAATGAAACAGCACACCGTGATTGGGGCAGATATATTATCAAATCTAGAACCGAAATCAACAATGAAAAATGCAGTAGAAATTGCTAGATCTCATCATGAGCGTCTGGACGGTAGTGGCTACCCGGATGGATTGAAAGGTGATGACATTCCGATGTATGCACGCATAGTAGGTGTGGTTGATGCGTTTGATGCAATGACAACCATCCGTTCGTACAGTAATGGGAAGAGTTTTAGAGAGGCAGCTGAAGAGTTAATCCGTTGTAAGCATACATTGTTTGATGTAAACGTTGTTGATGCCTTTACGTCTTTATTGGAAGAAGCAAACTTTAAAGTAGAAAACCTGGGGAACATGTTATGAGTCAATTTGATTATTTATTGATTGGTCACTTAATCGGGGACTTTTTATTACAAACATCCTGGATGGCTCAATATAAAGCATCTAAATGGATTCCTCTACTCACACATGTAATCGTCTATACTAGTGTTGTCAGTATAATGGGTTATATTTCAGGAGGACTTTCCCTTGCAGGAATTGCTCTCATATTTTTAGGTCATATTGTTTTAGACAGACGGACTTTCGTTGACTTTTGGGTAAGAAGAATACAGATGGCAAAAGGACCAGCAAAGGATTGGTTAATGATTGTGACAGATCAGATTTTTCATATTATCTTGTTAGCTATTGCGATTTACTTATCATAGGGGGAGAAGCAGTGAATTTCGTAACTAAAAAGTATGAATTTAATAAAGTGTATCCCCTTGATAAGAAGGTGGTATGGAATTTATTAAGTGACACAGACCGTTTGAATCGTTTTATTGGATTGTTTCCTGTTACGTTTAGTCAAGTTAGTAAAGGTGATAAGACGATTTTTTATCGAGACGCACTGGCAAAAGTTGCAGGAATTGTTCCTCTGAAATGGAAGGAGTTTCCTTTCGAGTGGGTAAAGTATGAATATTATGATGTGAAGCGGGACTATTATGATGGCCCATTGAAGCAATTTATAGGTGGTGTTGAATTACAAGAAGTAGATGGAGGCACGAATGTTCGGCTATATGCAGAATTTACTCCTCGGAATGTGCTGGGAATAGCTGCGATCCCATTCACAGGAGTGAAGTCTATGCATAATACGATGAAATATATTGATGAATTTTTACTTCGTTATAATGCTGAATCAACTACTGGAAAGATTCCGACTAACTATAAAAAGCCTTCTGTAGATCTATCAAAGCTCTCTAGCTTAGAAGAAGTGTTAAAGGACTATCCAATTAACGAGCATATACTTCCTTACTTTCATGAGTACATTCGAACCGAAAACAATCAAGATGTTGCTGAAATGAGACCTTATCAGCTGGCTTCAGAGTGGAAAGTAGATGAAAAGAGTGTCTTAAAACTATTTCTGTACGCAACGAAGGTTGGAATTCTGAATTTAAGCTGGAATTTAATTTGTCCGAATTGTAGAGTTTCAAAGAAACAATTTACATCACTTACACAATTGCAGGAGCAGTATCATTGTGATTTGTGCGGAGTAAATTATGATGCGACATTTGATCAATTTGTTGAATTGCATTTTTCCGTTCATCCGTCTATCCGCTCTTCCTACTCACAAGCATATTGTGTCGGTGGTCCGATGATTACACCTCATATCATTGTTCAAAAAGTTATTAAAAGAGGAAGTAAGGGCTATCTTAAGCTACCAAAGGTAGAAAAGGATATGCGGTTTAGAATACTAGAGTCAAATGAAATGGTCCTGATTAAACAAATCGAAACCAGTCAGAGTGAATATTGCCATCTTACTTATCAAGACTATGGTTGGCATAGTCCTACTATAGAGGTTGGTAAACAAACTACAACAATTTCAATCATTAATAATAGCCAGAAGGACATTGTCGCTGTAATAGAAGAAATAAAACAAAAAGCCGGTATTGTAACAGCAGCTGAAGTAACAGCCATGCAAGAATTTAGAGATTTATTTTCTTCAGAAGTTCTCTCTCCAGGTCAGCAGGTTGGAATTCAAAACGTCACCATTCTCTTTAGTGATTTATTAGGTTCTACTTCAATGTACGAAACAATTGGAGATGCCCATGCATATGGAAAGGTGAAGAGACATTTTGATTTTCTGACAGAGTGGATTTCCAAGAACTCAGGGAGTGTCGTAAAGACAATCGGGGATGCTGTGATGGCAATTTTTTATCAACCGGAAGATGCTCTTAACGCAGCAATAGATATACAAGATCACGTTACGATCTTTAATGAAGAAAAGGGAGAAACCATCACACTGAAAATTGGTCTATTTAGCGGACCGGCAATTGCCGTAAATTCTAATGATCGTCTTGATTACTTTGGAAGAACAGTGAATATAGCTGCAAGGATTCAAGCAGAGAGTATAGGCAATGACATTGTAATAGAAGAATCACTTTTGGAAAAAGAGCAGATTAAAACAGTGATAAGCGATAGAAGCATTACGCCATTTACTGCAAATTTAAAAGGTATTACTAGCAGTATGAATTTAATAAGAATAACCGGACATAAAGGGACGTAATCAAGTCTCTTTTTTTTTTGGAAATATAGGATTAGTTGGTAATTTATGCATAGCCTTCTCTGTTTTTGGAATGATAAGGAAGAGTCTTAGAATGAATCAACTCAGAATGGTGAGATTGTATGAAAAAATGGTTAAGTAACTTATTTAGAGATGAAGTAAAAACAACAGATGACGTTCTAAATAATTTGAAAAAATCATCTGATTTTGTATTTTATACAAATGAAAAGGCTAAAAATCCATATATTATTGCTTATTTTTCTACATTAGTTGATACAAATGTTATTCATCAGGATATGCTGCCATATGTGACTGAAACAGATAAAGTGGAACATTTACGAACAATTATACCAATTGAAGATATTTCAGCAGTTAAAGATATTCACCAGCTAAAAGATAACCTTCTGCAAGGGTTTGTTTATTTATCATATGTAAGCAAGCGGGAAGAAGCCGTGCTTATACAGGCTCAGAAAGAAGAAAAAAGAAGTATCTCAGCCCCAGAGGTTGAGTTTAGTGTCATTGGTCCTAAGGAAGCATTTATTGAATCACTTGACACAAATATTCACCTTATACGAAAACGGTTGCCTGTGCCAGAGCTGAGAATAGAGCAAATTGTGATAGGTTCCCTATCGAGATCCAAAGTGGCCGTTATGTACATTGAAGGAATTGCAGATGAGGAAAATGTAAATACGGTGCGACAAAGGGTTGAAGATCTTGATTTTGATATGATAGCAGACAGTTCGTATGTAGCTCAAATGTTGTCTGATAATGAACACTCTCCGTTTCCACAAGTTCTAGATACGGAAAGGCCAGACCGTGTTGCGGCTACACTAGCTGAAGGGAAAATTGCAATTATTGTAGAGGATTCTCCTCATGCATTAATTGCACCGACCACACTTGTTGAGTTTTTCTCTTCCTTTGAAGATTACCTGTTTAACTGGTATGTGGGCTCCTTTATGCGGGTGCTTCGCTTATTTGCAGTTGCATTCTCAATCTTAATAACACCGATTTATGTTGCAGCTTTAACGTACCATTATGAACTCATTCCTAAAGATTTATTAGCTACGTTAATTACATCGAGGCGGGAAATACCACTGCCGCCTATATTAGAGGCATTATTTTTAGAGCTTACAATTGAGTTGCTTAGAGAGGCAGGAGCGCGACTGCCGACGAAGGTCGGACAAACAATCGGTATCGTTGGAGGGATTGTAATCGGAACGGCTTCGGTTGAGGCAGGATTAACGAGTAACGTTCTTCTCATTATGGTAGCACTAGCAGCGTTAGCTTCCTTTACAACACCTGTTTATAAAATGGGTAATACGATTCGTATCATTCGATTCCCCTTTCTATTATTTGCACACTTTTGGGGATTAATAGGGATTGTTTTCTGCTTTTGCATTTTAGTGGCTCATCTAATCCATTTAAAATCATTTGGAAGACCTTTTTTAGAGCCAATTTATCCACCAAGGGTAAAGGATTTAAAAGATGCCTTTGTCAGACTTCCGTTTGCAAAACTTGCAGAAAGACCTATATCCTTAAGGGTCAAGGATAAATTTAGGTTTAATCCTAAAGAAGGTAAAGCGAAAAGAGATATTGACGAATAGCGAGGGGAGGTTGAATCCTAATGAAAAATATCCCAGAAACATCACTTGTTTCAAGCTTTTTAGTATTCTATCTAGTTCACTCAATGCAAATTGGAGTTGGGATACTGGGATTTCAACGTGTTGTTGCGAAAACCTCAGGTAATGATGCGTGGATCTCGATCATCATTGCAGGTATAGGTGTTCACCTAATAATTTGGATGATTTATAAGATCCTAGCCAAACAGCATGGTGATATTACCGATGTCCATCGTGTTATTTTTGGTAAGTGGATTGGGGGGGCACTTTCCTCGTTATTTATTATATATTGTCTATTACTTAGTATTACTATATTGAGAACATATATTGAAATCATTCAAGTTTGGGTTTTTCCAGAATTCAATGCTATGATTTTTAGTATTTTTTTCTTAGTATTAGTTTTTTACATAATAAATGGTGGTTTTCGAGCTGTCACCGGGATTGCTTTCTTTGGAGTTGTGTTACCTCTTTATCTGATTATTACCTTTACGTTTCCAATTAAATTTTCTTTCTTTCAAAATTTATTTCCTATTATGGACCATTCCATAAAAGAAATAGTAATGGGGGCTAAGAATAGCACCTTGAGTTTTATAGGATTTGAGATGCTACTTATCTATTTTCCATTTATTAAGGATTCAGGAAAATCACAAAAGTGGGCACATATGGGAAATGCCTTTACAATTTTACTTTATTTAATTGCGATGGTTGTAAGTATAGGTTTCTTTTCTCAAGAACAATTAGAGCGTAATATTTGGGCAACCATTTCGATGTTGAAAATAGCTGAGCTTCCTTTTGTTGAACGAATTGAATATATTGCAATTTCGTCATGGATCTTAATCATTTTACCCAATATATGTATTGCATTATGGGGTGCAAGTAGAATTGCCAAGAGAATATTCAATAAGAGACAACGTCTGTTTTTACTTTTCTTTTTATCCATTACAGTTCTCTTAACTACCTATATAGATACAAGAATACAAATAGACATGCTAAATAATTTAACTGCTCAAATTGGTTTTTATATTATCTATGGCTACATTCCCTTTTTATATATTGTAAGTATCATTCATACAAAGTGGAAGGAGAAAAAAGCATGAGGAAAAGCCTTATAGTATGCTTTATCGTTTTATTCATGCTTGCTGGATGTGTACAGCCTAAAGTTATTGATGATATTAACATTATATCTGCAGTAGGATATGATCGGCACAAAGGAGATAAAGTAAAGGGTACACTTGTTATCCCTGTGTATAAAGCAGATAAAAGTATATCAAATGAGCAATTTACCGCAATTGCAACTCAGAGTAAAGCAATCAATAGGAAGGCACAACAAAAGTCCGCAGACCCTTTAGAAAATGGTAGTATTGAAGTCGTCCTTTTTGGAAAGGAACTTGCTCAAAAAGGAGTGATTGAGATCATAGATACACTTGAGCGTGATGCAAAGATTGGCTCTCATTTATTGTTAGCTGTTACTGAAGGAGAAGCATCATCAATCCTTAATAAAAATCTTGGCAACAGAGGAACAGGAACATATCTTAATACTTTATTAAGACATAACATGAAAACGAGAGAGCTGCCTCGAAATAATTTGCATCTCTTTTTATTTTCTTACTATTCGAGAGTAAAGGATCCCTTTATGCCTTATATAGAGCTTGAGGACGATGATAAAGTAAACGTAAAAGGGATTGCCTTATTCAAGGACGATAGGGTGGTATCTTTCCTAGAAGAAGATAAAATGTTCTTTTTTAAAGCATTAATGGAGAATTTTAGGAATGGTTCTTATACATTTCAGGTAGAGGAAAATTTTGTTACTCTTTTTAGTCTAACACTTGACCGAGACTATAAAATTAAAAATGCGATGACCAAACCTGAAATAAATATAAAAATTAATCTTGAAGCACACATACGCGAGTTTTCGGGGAATAAAATTGATCCTAAAATGATAAAGAAAATTGAGAAGCGATTCAGCGAAATTATTGAGAAAAGTTGTGAAGAAATGTTATATGACTTTATTAAGCAGGATATTGACCCTGTTGGCATCGGATTACTAGCTAAGACTCAAACTAGAAAATTTGACTATAAGAAGTGGGAAGAAGCGTATCCAAAGTCTACAGTGAATATTACAACAGAACTCTATGTAAGTGAAACGGGTATTGTAGAATAATATGTTGATATTAAAAAGATGTATGGAATATACATGATGTAAATGTCTGGAAATCGAAGGAGTGGTAATTTTGCATAGAGTATTACTTTTTGCAGACCCTGGAATTGATGATTCACTGGCCATCATGTATGCTCTGTTGCATCCTCAAATTGAGTTAGTCGGTGTTGTGACAAGTTATGGAAATGTTACAAAGGAACAAGCTACTCAAAATGTTGCGTATTTATTTGATTTAGCAAATGTGGAAAATATTCCGATTATCGGTGGTGCACAAGGTCCTTTATCTGGAGAAGTTGTTCCTTTTTATCCTGAAATTCACGGACCTGAAGGATTGGGCCCCATTCAGCCACCGGAAGAATATAAAGTGAATTTAGTAAACTTTGATGAAGTCTACAAAATTATCGATCAATATGAAAACGAACTAATTATTGGTTCAGTAGGTAGGCTTACAGATTTGGCAGTTGCATTCATATTAGGCGGAGAATATATGAGCAAGGTAAAGGCATTCTATACAATGGGAGGAGCATTTCTTGTACCTGGGAATGTCACTTCTATTGCTGAAGCAAATTTTCAAGGTGATCCCCTAGCTGCTAGTTATGTTGTGGGAAAGGCCAGAAATTTAACGATACTGCCGTTAAACGTAACCAATAAAGCGATCATGACACCAGAAATGGCTGAGTTTATTGTAGAGAGTAATCATACACCTTTTAAACAGCTGATTAAACCGATTTTTGATTATTACTATGAGGCATATAAGAAGAATGTTCCTGGTATACCTGGAACTCCTTTACATGATGTTGTTACCTTTAGTGCAATCGTCAATCCAACATTCTTTCAATTTATGAAAAGAAGAGTAACGGTTGAAACTTCGGGTCAGGTGGCTGGATTAAGCATTGCTGATTTCAGGGTAAAACCTGATATAGAACCGGAAGAGACCCTTGTGAAAATTGCAATCGAAATGGATTATAAATCCTTTATTAATGATTTTTTATCTATCATGACACGAATGAACTCCATAACTTAGGATAACCTTTTAGGAATTGGATAGACCGGAAAGACTTACCTTCACTATTTTAGGATAAAGTATGATATTTTATTACTATCACTAGTTACGTGTACTAAAAAGGTGGTTATAAAATGAAAATTGTAACAGCGTCAACTCCTGAACAAGAAAACTTTATCCAGGAACTAGTAAACTATATGTATACAGAAGTCTTTCCTTATTATTTTTCAGACTCGTATATTAAAGAATTAGAGAATTTGAACGTCTTGAAACCTACAAGTGATGATTTATACAACGGAACATTAAAAGAAGCGTTTCAACTTATTTCAGGTATGCAGGCATTAATATGTGTCATTGAGACAGTGAGAACAGAAGAAATAGCAGAACATCATCGTGAGATCTTTGATAAAAATGTGATGATATTAGAAGAATACGGATACAAATTTCCATTTACAATTGAACACTTCAGGACGATCCTTCAAGAGACAATTAGTAGTTACTCAAAACCTACGAGCAGCTATTTAATGTGAGGATTCTTTCTAATACTTTGTTGCTTTTCGTACGCTTATTCTGTTTGTAAAATCAGTTACAGAAGCCAAACGGGGTTACTAATGTAAAAATCCGGAGATTGGGATTTTTACACATAACAACAATCTATACGAAAAACTAATGTAAAAAAAGAGACTGTAGACAAACTTGGTACTTCAAAGTTTGCTACAGTCTCTTTTTTATTAACATTTTCTGTGCTTGATTCACATCGTTGCTTATAGTTAAAGAGAATTATTTAGAGAACTCTTCGAACCACTTGCGGAATGCAGCATCGCCTACATTACCCTCCACACGAGAAACTTCTTTACCATTCTCGAATTTCACAATAGTCGGGGTACTTTTAATACCATAATTACTCCAACCGTCTTCAAATTCAAGTAAATTAAATAAAGGTAAATCAAAGCCTAGCTCTTCGGCCATTGGAACAACGACGGGTGAAGTTGCCTGACAGTGAGAGCATGTTGGGCTATAAAAATAAACAGTTAAGCTTTCTTTGTTCTCTAGTTTTTCCTCTAGCTCTTCAGGTAAGATTTGATTTTTATAGTTAGGATCATCCAGTTGTTTAACAGTTGCAGGATCCAATTTAGACTTTCCAAAAGGGTTACCCTCGGATGCTTGCTTATTAGAATAGTTTGTTAGAAATGCTAGTCCTGCGAATAAGACAACAATAATACCGATAAAAATAATTACTTTTTTCACACTTATTGCTCCTTTCCAGTTTTTAATAAGATAATGTGAAGGACTGTAATGACTGTGAATGCAGTTAAGGCAAGAAACGGAATCGTAATAAATCCTAACCAGTTAATATACTCACCTGTACATGGAACTTGTCCACAAGAAATAGAATTCTCACCTAAGAAGCTTACCTTTTGAATCAAATAGTGATAAAGAGAAATACACCCACCGATGATAGAAAGAGGAAGTACATATTTAGATAAATGATATTCTTTTCGAACAACAGCCATACCCATAATGACAACCAATGGATACATAAAGATTCGTTGATACCAGCAAAGCTCACACGGAATGAACTTCAAGATTTCAGAAAAGTACAAGCTGCCAAAGGTTGCAATCACTGAAACAGCCCACGCCATAAAAAATAGTGTTTCTTGTTTTTTACTAGAGTCCATATACATACCCTCTTTATTTTAGCTTTACTTAAACAAAATGATTTCCTCTTCTATAGTATGATAAAACCAAAACATATAACAATATATATATCGACTTATTTTGTAGAGAATTTGTGAAGTAGAGGTATGTTGCCCTTCAGGCGATAATAGGATATCACATGAATGATTAATAGAATGGTGATATTTATTTCAATTTTCAATGAGTGCCTCCCCTCATATTTCTCTTCCTCAATGCTCAAACTAGGGCTGAAAGGAGCTGTTTAAAAAAATGGCAAATGTGAATGTAGTACGAGATATGATGACAGAGAATGTGGCGACGGTAGAGCCGAATCAGACTATTCAGGAAGCTGCTAATTTAATGAAGGAATATAATGTTGGATCCATACCGGTTGTTGAGAATGGCCAACTAAGAGGGATTATTACAGACCGTGACATTACACTTCGCTCCACTGCAGAAGGACTTCCTGGTCACACTCAAGTATCACAAGTAATGAGTACGTCTATCGTACAAGGAAATCCCGGAATGAATGTACAGGAAGCTGTTAACTTAATGGCAGAAAATCAAATTAGAAGGTTACCAATCGTGGAAAATAATCAGCTCGTCGGCATGGTTTCCTTAGGTGATATTGCAACAAACGAAAAATTTGATGAAGAAGCTGAACTTGCTTTAACAAATATCTCGGTCCCGTCTCAACCTGAAATGTAACATCAGGTTGTGGATGTTGAGCAAATTAGATAGTAGGTTGAGTAAATCCGAAACATACTTTAAGATTCTGTAGGTAGAATGTTGAAGTAGTTTCGGATTTTTTTATTTGTATTTCAGTACATGAATCACTGACATTTGATGGTGGTATACACTTGGTTATTTTTCGACAAAATTCGGGTGGTGCCTGGCACCAAAACGTGCATGCTCCAAGATTTAATGAATAAGTATCATATTGGGAATACTGTAGTGTAAAACAGTTAAAACAGGGTAGTTGTTAGGTAGGTTCTTTCATAGATTGTGGTTACTTGTTACAAACACACGGAAAATCCTTAACGAAGAGGAGTTGAATGTATGACGAAAATTGATTTAACGAAGTTTGAGAAACGTATGATTATCCGAAACATCGAGGAGAAAGACTTTGATGGGATTATGGAAATGCAAAAGGTATGTTTTCCCGGGATGGTTCCATGGGAACGGGAACATCTTGAAAGTCATTTAGAGCATTTTCCGGAAGGACAGATATGTGCGGAGTATGACGGGAAAATCATCGGTTCGTGTTCTAGCTTGATTATCAACTTTGATGAATATGATGATAAACATACATGGGACGATATTACAGATGAAGGGTACATAACCAACCACAATCCTGAAGGCTACAATTTATATGGAATTGAAGTAATGGTACATCCTGAATATAGAAGAATGAAGGTCGGCCAGCGTCTGTATGATGCAAGAAAGGAATTGGCCCGGGAACATAATTTGAAGAGTATTATTATCGGCGGCAGAATTCCGAACTATCATAAACATGCTGAAGAAATGACACCAAGACAATATGTGAAAGAAGTGTCAATGCATAAAATATACGACCCAGTTCTCTCATTCCAACTTATGAATGGCTTTACATTAATGAGAATCAATCCGAATTATTTAGAGGACGACCATGCATCGTACAAATATGCAACGCTGATGGAATGGAACAATATTGATTATAGGGCCAAAACAAAGCGTCATTTCCAAACTTCTTTCCCTGTAAGAATTTGCGCCATACAATATGCGATGAAGCAAATTGAATCATTTGAGGAATTTGCAAAGCAGGTGGAATATTATACAGACGTTGCGGCAGATTTCAATTCGGATTTTGCAGTATTTCCAGAAATCTTCACAACACAGCTGATGTCTTTCTTACACGAAAAGACACCAAGTCAAGCTATCCGTAAGCTAACGGAATATACCGAACCATATATTGAGCTATTTGCAAACTTGGCTGTAAAATACAACATTAATATTATCGGTGGTTCCCACTTCGTAAATGAGGATGAAAAGATATATAATATTGCTTACTTATTCCGTAGAGATGGCACAATCGAAAAGCAATATAAAATTCACATTACGCCAAATGAGAAAAAATGGTGGGGAGTAAGTGCAGGAGACGAAGTCAAAGTATTTGATACAGATTGTGGCCGAATCGCCATTCAAATCTGCTACGATATTGAATTTCCGGAGTTAGCAAGAATTGCAACAGACCGCGGGGCAAATATAATTTTCACACCTTTTTGCACGGAAGACCGCCAAGGCTATTTAAGGGTTAGACTATGTGCACAGGCGCGTGCAATTGAAAATCAGATTTATACAGTGATTGCCGGAACAGTCGGCAACTTACCACAAGTTGAAAATATGGATATTCAATATGCACAATCCGGAATTTTTACACCGTCTGATTTCGAATTTGCACGCGATGGCGTAGCAGCCGAGTGCAGTCCAAACCTTGAAACGGTTGTAGTATCCGATGTTGATTTAGAGATCCTACGAAGACAGAGAAAAGGTGGAACGGTAAGGCAATTACGGGACCGTCGCCGTGATTTGTATGAAATACGATATAAAAAATAGATAATGTACTGCTGCTATCCTTTCACCCCTGGTTTAGGATATAAATGGTACTAGGAGAAGTATATTTAATTGATTGGAAGCACCGCATGCAAATGCACGGTGCTTTTTAGTTTGACTTGTTTCTTATAGATTGTTGCTTTTTAGTAATAATCCCAAAGCCGGATTTTTTCTTAGTATATAGCGCGACTATAGATAAAGAGGGTTGCTCTTTTCTAATTCAACCTCATTTTGCTCCTAGAATGGTTGTACACCCAGAATAATTGTACAAAAAGCAACAAATTTCTAGAATAGAGCCTTTATTTTACACCTTTACAAAAAACGGAAAACGTTACATACTATCCTTACGATTAGTAAAAAAGTCAAATTGTAATAGTGAGGTTCCTTTGTTATTCTAATATCGGGAACAATTCTTACTTCAAGCTTAGAATAACAGCAAGGATCAAATGTAGGAGGAATTAGAATGAATTGGCGTGAACAGTATGAAAGATGGGTGAGTTCCGAAAAGCTAGAATCTGAATGGAAAACGGAACTTGATCAATTGAAAGAAAATGAAAAGGATTTAGAAGATCGTTTTTATAAAAGCTTAGAATTTGGTACAGGTGGTATGCGCGGGGAAATCGGCGTAGGCACAAACCGAATGAATACATATACAGTTCGAAAGGCATCTGTTGGACTGGCACAGTTTATCTCAGCTGCCGGAGAAGAAGCAAAAAAGCGTGGAGTTGCTATTGCCTATGATTCAAGACATAAGTCACCTGAATTTGCGATGGAATCAGCAAAAACATTAGCAAGTTACGGTATCCAAACATATGTATTTGAAGAATTACGACCTACACCGGAGCTGTCGTTTGCCGTACGTTACTTGAATGCGTACTCAGGTATCGTTGTAACGGCAAGTCATAATCCACCAGAATACAATGGGTATAAGGTATATGGAGAAGATGGAGGACAATTGCCTCCAGCAGCTGCTGATGAAGTAATTGCAGAAGTGAATAAAGTGGAAAATGAGCTTGAAATCATTGTGCAGGATGAACAAGCTCTGAAGCAGCAAGGACTTATCAAAATGATTGGTGAAGAAATTGATCAAGCATACACAGAGAAACTAGCAACCATATCTGTCAATCCTGAATTAGCAGAAGAAGTAGGGGACGATGTGAAGATTGTCTTCACTCCTTTACATGGTACAGCCAACAAGCCAGTACGTCGTGGACTTGAAAAGCTAGGCTATCGCAACATTATGATTGTGGAAGAACAGGAGCTGCCAGATCCAAACTTCTCAACTGTTAAATCCCCAAATCCTGAAGAACATGCGGCTTTTGAATTAGCGATTAAGAAGGGGAATGAACATGATGCAGATATGCTCATTGCAACAGATCCAGATGCGGACCGTCTTGGCATAGCTGTTAAGGATTCTAGTGGAGAGTATGTCGTATTAACAGGAAACCAAACAGGAGCACTTCTTTTAGACTATCTTTTATCTCAAAAGAAGGAAAAAGGTATGTTACCTGAAAACGGTATTGTATTCAAAACAATTGTTACATCTGAAATTGGCCGCAACATTGCCGAACATTTTGGTCTGATAGCAGAAGATACCTTAACAGGATTTAAATTTATCGGAGAAAAAATTAAAGCATACGAACAAAGTGGTGAGTATGCGTTCCAATTTGGTTACGAAGAGAGCTATGGCTATCTAATTGGAGATTTCGTTCGTGACAAAGATGCAGTCCAAGCAGCACTATTGGCAGTAGAGGTATGTGCATATTATAAAAAGCAGGGAATGACTGTTTACGAAGGGCTTCTAAATGTATTTGAAAAATACGGCTTCTACCAGGAAGGATTAGAATCTCTAACGTTAAAAGGTAAAGAAGGTACGGAAAAAATCGACTACATCTTATCAACGTTCAGAGCAGAGGCTCCGACTCAAATGGCAGGACGCACCATCACAATGATTGAAGATTACAAAACAAGTGAACGAACTCTTGTTGAAGCACAAACAAAAGAGACAATTGATCTTCCTAAATCAAATGTTATCAAGTACATGCTAGAAGATGGTTCTTGGTTCTGTTTACGTCCTTCTGGCACAGAACCAAAAGTGAAATTTTACTTTGGTGTTCGTAGTGGTACATTAGAAGAAAGTAAACAAAGCTTGTCAGAGCTAAAAGAAGCAGTTATGGCTCGAGTGCATGAATTAGTTGCTCAGTAAGAGGATTTAGGCTGATATATGAATTTATCGCTGATATGAGGAGTGTACGCTAATAGAAACCGAAAAATCGCCGATATTAAGCTGAATTTCGCTAATAAAAGCGTCAGTTTCGCTAGTAAAATCCGAACTTTTGCTTGATAATGCATATATTCGCTAAAAAAGGTCTTCACTCGCTTAGTAAATTCACCCATCTAAATAACAATTTTCAGGAGAGCAAGGGTAATACCTTGCTTTTTTTTCATAACTAAGGAAATAATAAAACTTGTCTTACTATGGAATGAAAGGAATTGAAGGTATATGACGACTAATCAAGTAGCAATCGTAACAGGTGCATCACGAGGAATTGGTAAAGAGATTGCGATGCAGCTTGCAAAACAGGGAATGAAGCTTTCGATCATTGGGAGTTCAGATGAGATTACGAAGACAGCAGAGGAACTAAAGGCAAGTGGATACGAGGATGTACTTCCTTTTCAAGTTGATGTAGCAAACGAACAACAAATGAATGAAGTCGTGGCTAAAACAATTGCCGTATTCGGGACTGTAGATATACTCGTTAATAATGCTGGAGTGGGATTCTTTAAATTAGTGGAAGACACAACAGTTGAAGAATGGAGAAAGGTTTTCGATGTGAACGTACAAGGTGTTTTCGTTGGTTCAAAAGCTGTGTTACCACATATGAAGGAAAAAAGATCAGGAACCATTGTCACCATTTCATCTGATGTAGGTCGTTATACAATTGCAAACGGTTCTGCCTATACAGCGACAAAATATGCGGTGCAAGGATTCTCCGGCTCACTTGCGCAGGAAGTAAGAGATTTTGGAATTCGTGTAGGTACGATTAATCCAGGTATGGTTGATACATATTTCAACAACTCAGAACAAGGTAGTCCGGATAAGCAAGGTTGGTTACAAGCGAAGGATATCGCAGACGCAGTAGTATATATGGCTACAGCACCAAAACATATGTTAATTGATCAAATTGTTCTGCATCCATTAATTCAAAACTACCCAATATCTTAAAACATCACCTCTTCCTATGGAAGGGGTTTTTTCGTTTCTAAGCTGTTTTCGTATAGATTGTTGCTTTTTAGTACTTAGTATCTAGATACTTCAATACTTAAAGAGAGTTGCTTTTTTCTAATCCAACCTCAATTACTTCTAAAACTGGTTATACACAGAATAAGTGTACAAGCAGTTTTAGAAATGAGCCTGTTTCTAAGACTTTAGTTGTATTCCACTCACACCAAAAGAAGGAATTCATCTTCTCAAAATATTGGTATAATAAGGATATGTAATTTGTAGGGGTGGTTATGTGCAAAGAGAACGGGGAATTGAAGATCTTCAAACGTTAAAAGCCATTGCGGAAATGTTAAATCAAGCAAACGATTTAACGCAGATGCTTCCAAATGTTTTGAGAGAACTTCTTCATGTAACAGGTATTAAATCAGGCTGGATTTTTTTAATAGATGATAAGGGTGAGTACAAACTTGCTGCTGACTACAATTTGCCTGAAGGACTTCAATGGAAATATAAACAACCATTGTGTGAAGGGTCATGTTGGTGTGTAGATAAATATCAAAAAGGTCGATTAAATCGTGCAGCTAATATAATGGAATGCAAACGAATTGAAAATGTAATGGAATACAACTGGGGGAAAACAGAGGGAATCACTCATCATGCAACGGTACCATTGCGAGCCGGAAATGAAAGTTTTGGTCTTCTAAATGTGGCTTCGCCCAATAAGACATACTTTTCACAAGAAGAGTTAGCCTTGCTAGAAGCCATTGCCTTTCAAATTGGTACGGCGATTAAAAGGGTACAGCTGACTTTACAGGAACAAGAGATTGCCCTACTTGCAGAACGAAATCGATTAGCACGTGATTTACATGACTCGGTTAATCAGTTGTTATTTTCATTAATGCTTACAGTACGTGGTACAAAGGAAATGACACAAGAACCTGAAGTGAAGGAAATGCTGAGTTATATTCAAGACCTGTCACAAGAAGCACTTCAGGAAATGAGGGCGTTAATCTGGCAGTTGCGACCGGAAGGCTTAGAAGACGGGATAGGGAGCGCACTTTGTTCATACGGAAAAGTTCTGGGACTAGATGTGCAAGTGGAGGTACAAGGTGTACTCGAACTCCCAAGTAAAGTAGAAGAAGCGATGTGGAGAATTGGCCAAGAGGCATTAAATAATTGTAAGAAGCATGCACTTACGAAGAAATGCCATGTTGAAATAAATATAAAAGATCATAGAGCTGTTGTGATGACAATACATGATAAAGGCTGCGGATTTCACTACACAGAAGGTGAGAAAATGCCAACAATTGGTTTAGCGGGTATGAAGGAACGTGCTGAATATTTAGGAGGAAGTTTTAATGTGGTAAGCCAGATTGGAGAAGGAACAACTATTTCAGTAAGCTTACCAGTATAGCTTAGGGATTGGGGGAAAGAAAGGATGTCTATAAAAGTTTTAATATGTGATGACCATCATGTGGTTAGACGAGGATTATTGTTCTTTTTAAAAACACAGCAAGATATAGAAATTGTTGCAGAAGCTTCGAATGGTAAAGAAGCAGTGGAGCTTGTTAAGAAACATATGCCAGATGTTGTGCTGATGGATTTAGTGATGCCTGAAATGGATGGGATCGAGGCAACAAAAATTATTAAGGAACAACAGCCTAAAACAAAGGTTATTATTTTAACAAGCTTCTCAGATAAAGACCAAGTCATCCCAGCAATTCGTGCAGGCGCAACAGGCTATCAGCTGAAAGACATTGAACCAGATGAACTTGTTAATGTCATACGTTCTGTTTATAGAGGGGAGAACCAACTGCATCCAAAGGTTACAAACCATGTAATGACACACCTTATGCAAGGTGGTACAAAAGAAACGAATCATTTAGATGATTTAACAAAACGTGAATTAGAAGTATTAGCAGAAATTGCAAGAGGAAAAAGCAACAAAGAAATTGCAGCAAGTCTAGTGATAACTGAAAAAACGGTTAAAACACATGTATCCAATATCTTATCTAAACTAGAACTTCAAGATAGAACTCAAGCAGCGCTTTACGCCGTGAAAAACGGAATTGCAAAAAATTATCTTTAACACAGTAAAGGAGTGGGGGCCTGTCCCCCACTCCTTTACTGCGTTAAAGTGTCGTTTATTCCATACACACGAGTTCTTCCATGTCGATGGATTGTGTTTCGAGAGCGTGATCGATGTATCTGAATAGTGAGTGAAGATTTGTTTCAATTATTTTATAATCACGCGAAAAGTTATATGCATGTAGAAAATGTTCAATTTTTTTTGAAAGTATATTATCTTTTGTCCTCACCATCAATATTAATAAGTTGTCCCATTGAGACCGGTGAGTATAGTATAGAGCTCTGTCATAATCGACAATATTCATGGTTGTTGCCTCCTTCTAAGTCGATCAACATCCACAATTCATACTCCAAGACCTTTTGCAAAAGCAGTAATCTTTTAGTAAGGAGTTACATATAGTGTGGTTGTTTTACTCCATAAATAAGCGAAGCGATTATTGAGAGTGAAGGAGACATTTCCCATGATAGTAAATAACATTATTGCACAAGTTATGGATAACTCTTCATTTATAAAGGAGCTAAAAGGTGAAGCAAACATTCGTTTTATGTATTTTACTTCTTTTGTTTGGGTTTCAGTCACATACATATGCAAAAGAACAACGGACAATTGTTCAAACCCATGAAGTTTATACCTTTGAAGATCTGACAGAAGACTTATATCATCTTCAAAAAGCGTATCGGGATTCTATCCAGGTGAAGGTAATTGGACATTCGACGTATAAAAAACCGATTTATGCTGTCAAAGTAGGACAAGGAAACCAGTCAATCTTGATAAATGCATCTCATCATGGAAGAGAATGGATGACGAGCTTGCTTACGATGAAAATGATTGAGGAATATGCTCATTCCCATAAATATCATAAAGAGTACGAAGGATATCATACATCCCTTTTAGATGAAGTCTCGATATGGTTTGTTCCAATGGTTAATCCTGATGGAGTAGAGATTCAACAAACTGGACTGTTTCAAATAGCATCTTCTGAACGACTCGTTCAACTTCTTATGATGAATGGGGGAAGTGTTGATTTTTCTAGGTGGAAAGCAAATGGTGCAGGCATTGATTTAAACCGTCAGTATGAAGCAGGATGGGATCAGCTTGAAGACAGTGCTCCATTCCCCTTTTACCAACTTTACAAAGGAATCAAACCTCACTCAGCTCCAGAAGTACAAGCACTAGTCACATTTACTGAAAAAATACAGCCTCTAATGGCGGTTTCTTATCATTCATCAGGCAGAGTGTTGTATTGGTATTATCAAACGGAAAAGGCACATATAAAGCGAGATAAAAAAATTGCAAAACAAGTTGCGGATATCACTGGTTATAAACTAGATAAACCAATACATACAGCGATAGGTGGCGGATATACGGATTGGTTTATTCAAACCTACAAAAAGCCTGCTATGACAATTGAAATTAGCTATGAAGTGAACGAAACGAATCCCCCATTATCCGTATTCCAGGAAGAATGGAACAGAAATAAAACAGTCGGGATTCATTTAGCAAGAGAAGCCATTCAGTTAAAATAACCCAAATAAGGAATACTTCCTTTTATTTTGTACAAACTAACATCATTAAAAAAATATGGAGGCATTTCTATGTATAAAAGAATCGTACTTCCTCTCATAAGTTTTGCTTTTATCATTGGGCTTTTGTCCTCATATACGATGCAAGAATATGTGGGTGTAGCGCAGCAACCGGACTATACAAAATGGGGTAACATGGCCATCACCATTGTAAAGGAAAACTATCCAGAAGCAGATGTGAAGGAATATAAATATGAGGGTAGAAAATCAGTCAGTCCCCAGAAAGCAGAAGACTCGTTTACGTTCGATGTAACAAAAGGTAGCAAGCCCGTTAAGGTGAAAGTTGTAGTGACGTTTAATCCACAAATAAATTCGCTAGTTACTCTTTCATTAGAAGAATTAAAACCACAACGATAAGTGGCTACCTTTTTAGGTAGTCATTTTTTCTAGAGGCTGTTTTAGTAAAGAGTGTCGCTTTCTCGTAGGATTCTCAGGTAGCCGGATTTTCACCTTAGTATCTAGATACTTTTTTACATATAGAGAGTTGCTCTTTTTTAACCTCAATTTGCTTTTAAAACTGGTTGGACACCCAGAATCATTGTACGAATAACAACAAAGTTTTAGAAAAGAGCCTTTCTAGAAAAACGCCTCAGTGACAAAGGAGCGCGAATATGTTTGGATTTAATCAACAAAACACAATCAATTGGATAAAGGAGCAACTTGGAAGCTCCTTAGATGTGGTAACACATGAATTAAAGGCAGGATCACATTCCGTTCATATTTTATACATAAGCAGTATTTGTGATGAGAAGCTTATTCAGACAAATTTAATTCTTCCTCTTTTTGAGACACAAACAGAAAAAGAATACATTTCATATCTGTTTTCACAGCCAAACGTGAAATCTCATACTAAAGATGAAGAAACACTTAAGTCTGTTATGAATGGCAGTGTATTTGTTTCTACCTCCACTAATCATCTGTTATTTGTAAGTAGTAAATCATCAAATAAATCTGTGGGAGAAGCAACTGTTGAAACGGTTATTCAAGGGCCACAGTCAGCGTTAAGTGAGGATTTGGAAACAAATATTAATTTGATCCGGAAAAGGTATCCACAGCCAACACTTCGTATTGAAGAAAAAGAGGTCGGTACATTATCTAATACAAAGGTATCGATTATGTATGATCAAGATTTTGTAAATGGCGATGTGTTAAAGAAGGTCAAAAAGTCACTTGAAAAAATTGAGATTGACGTCCTGCAAGCTGCAGGACAGCTGCATCAAAAAATAACAAATAGAAAAAGAACTTTATTTCCCACAATGATGATTACGGAGCGCCCTGACCGAATCGTGCTAAACCTTGCCCAAGGGAAAATTGTATTACTCATTGATGGTACACCATTTTCCATAATATTACCTGCAGTTTTCTATGACTTTATCTCTTCAATGGAAGACTTATATCAAACGTACTGGGTGAGCAAATTCATTGTCTCACTTCGCTATATTGGGCTTTTCATCAGCATTATCCTCCCCTCGGTGTATGTGGGAGTAACAGCCTTTAATCCAGAGATTTTTAGAGTTCAATTAGCATTAAGTATTGCAGGGTCTCGTGTCGGTGTACCGTATCCAGCCTTTCTAGAGGTGTTATTAATGCTTCTCATGATGGAGCTTCTGACTGAGGCAAGTGTGAGGCTGCCGAAAGCTATCGGATCAACAGCAACGACTGTTGGAGGTTTAATATTAGGACAAGCAGCTGTTGAGGCGGGACTCGTGTCAAATGTAATGATCATTATTGTTGCCGCAGTTGCCATATCAAACTTTGTCATACCCATTAACGCAATGAGCTTTGCGATGAGAGTTGTGAAATACTTGCTATTACTGTTCACTAGCTTTTTTGGTTTGCTAGGGCTCGCTATGGGTGTCATTTTATTAGTTTGTTATCTCACTAGTCTTGATAGCTTTGGTGAGCCTTATTTAAAGGTTTTTAGAGAGCCGAAAGCAAAGGACAAAGAAATGGCAAGACGTTCTCAAGGGGAGGTCGGATCGCCCTGAATCGTTACTTTTATTATTTAGTCATTTTAAATATGATGGTAAACCTGTTTGTGTTTATTCCAACAATATTGATAGAGGCTCGTTTTCAAGGTGCCGTCATGGCTGTACCGATTGCGATCATTATTGGGTCCACCTTCCTGTTTGTGTATGTGCACGCAAATAATAAGTTTCCAGAGAAGGGAATGCCTGAAATCCTTGCACTGACACCAAAGTGGTTTCGGGTATTGTTTCTCTCGTTTCTAGCAAGTATGTGGTTTTTAGCAGGTAGTATTTCTTTATTAGCCTTTAATAATGTGGCCATTCGATTTTTAAACCCTGATATTCAAGGAGTGTACTTAATTACTGCATTTGCAGTTTGCGTCTATATCATTATCAGTTTGTTAAATACCGCTCAAATTTTGTATGCCTTAGAAATTATACTGATTTTAAATTTCCCGCTCTTGATCATGTTTGTGTCACAAGCATATTTAAATGACTACATTAGCTGGTCATCTGTATTAGAAGTGAGTGGGAATTTCTCAGAAATTCCTTCATATGGAGTCCTTGCCGCTGCCACCTTTATTTTTTCTGGATATGCAAATATGACTATTTTTAGTCGGGTATTTAAGGAGAAAATCAAATTAAGAACAATGTGGGTACTGCCCGTACTGGGAGCATTAACTTTATTTACAACATTATTTATTCCGATCGGTTTTTGGGGTGCTGACGGAGTGGGTGATTTATCTTTCCCTTGGGTATCAACTGCTGACACACTGCGAATCGAATATGGACCCATTGAGCGTCTGATCTCCATATTTCTGCTTTTGTACATAAGTATTTCATTAATGAGTGTAATTGTACACTGGCACGTATCATTTGAAATGATAAAAAGTATCATGCCTGGTAAAGAGAAAGAAAAAAGAAGAAGGTTAGTTGAAAGAGTGATGCTGATTTCCTTTATCTTAGTAACGATTGTGTTAGAGATGAATTTAAGGGAGGAAGGAATACTTACTATCGGAAAGTACTGGCTCAATCTACGCTTTCCAAGTGAAGCAGTTCTTGTCATTACTATGTTTTTGTTAGCAAGGAGGAAAGCTAGATGAGAAAGAAATGCAATTTTTTCTTGAAAATCTTCCTTCTATATCTAATAGTCATATCGAGCACAGCATGTGGGTATAAAGATATTGATAAAAGAATATTTGCTGTTGCTATAGGTGTTGGTAAACCTAAAGAGGGAGATCAAAAGTACAGTGTGATGGTGAAATTTGCAATTCCAACTGCTGATATCAAAGCAGGTCAAAAGGATTTCATCATTATCGAGAAAAATGGCGATTCAATTACTGAAGCCATAAGGATGATTAAATCAGAGGTGGATAAGGAAATTGATTTTAGCCATTCCAAAATGATTATTTTAGGAGAAGACATACTGGGTGAAGACCTCCAAGAAACAATTGACTGGTTTATAAGGCGAAGAGATATTCAGAAAATTGCCTGGTTAGCTGTAGGTTCTCCTGGTGTTGAGGAAATATTGAAACTCAAACCAAAGTCTGAAAGCTTGCCTGCAAATGCTTTGTTCTTATCATTTGGAAATACGGGAACAGAGTCAGCCTATATTATTACAGAATACTTATTTGACCTTCGAAAGCGACTAACTGAAAAGGGATTGGATCCGGTTTTACCGATTATTGAATCAACTGATTCAGAGACTTATAAAATAAACTCAGCCATTGTAATGAATAAAGAAGGAGAAGTAATTAAATTAAAGACGGAAGAAACAAAGGTATTAAATACATTGTTAAATAGAGCAAACAAATTAGATATTAAAGTGGTGGAAGATGGAAACAAAGATTTATTTTATATTGCTGCAGATGTGGCAAATGTAGAATATAAGATAATAGAGGGAACAATCCCTAAAATAAAATTGGACGTAACCATAGAGGGACTCATTGAGGAATCACTGGACAGGGTCTCTAGAAATGCGTTAAAAGAATATGAAAAGCGTGCAGAAAAGCAAGTCAAAGAAAGGATCAGAAATTTATTAACGTTGCTTCAAGAAAAAGATGCAGATCCAATTGGTCTTGGACTGTTGTATCGAGCGAATCACATAGATAAGAACGATTGGAGTAAATGGAAAGAGGTATATGGACAAGTTAAGTTTGACGTAGAGGTTGACATCACCTTACAGGGGACAGGTCTTCTAAAGTAAACATGTTTCGTTCAATTCCTTGTCCGCTCTCATCATTCTTCTACTTTTATCATAGATTGTTTTAAGCGATAAAAAAGGGGAGATGAGCATGAGAGCAGAGGACCAAAGGAAATTAGAATATGCAATTGATGAAATTACCGAAATAGCAATAGGTTTTGGGTTGGACTTTTATCCAATGCGATACGAAATATGTCCGGCAGATATCATCTATACATTCGGTGCATACGGAATGCCTACTCGTTTTTCGCATTGGAGCTTCGGAAAACAATTTCATCGCATGAAGCTTCAATATGATTTAGGTCTAAGTAAAATTTATGAGCTTGTGATTAACTCTGATCCTTGTTACGCATTCTTATTAGATTCAAATACGCTCATTCAAAATAAATTAATTGTCGCACACGTCCTCGCACATTGTGATTTCTTTAAAAATAATTGCCGTTTCAGTAATACAAAAAGAGATATGGTTGAAAGTATGGCCGCTACAGCAGACAGAATTGCAGAATACGAACATGTACATGGGAAAAAGGAAGTCGAAGAGTTTTTAGACGCCGTATTAGCCATACAAGAACATATTGACCCATCCTTAATGAGGCCTAAATTATCGTATCAGTTAGAGGAAGTAGAAGAGGTGATTGAATCACCATCCACTCCATACGATGACTTATGGGCTCTTGATAAACAAAAGACACCACAAAAGAAAATGATAAAGAGAAAGAAGAAATTTCCGCCAAATCCCGAAAAAGATATTCTCCTATTCATTGAAGAATACAGCCGTGAGCTTGAGGATTGGCAGCGTGATATCTTAACGATGATGAGAGAGGAAATGCTCTATTTCTGGCCACAGCTTGAAACGAAAATCATGAACGAAGGCTGGGCTTCGTACTTCTAAGGTGCTTTTTAATTAATTATAACTTCATTATTTCGTACTTTCAATACAATCACTTTAAAGCTAATAAAATAACAAGTAACTGTAAATAATATGGAAGATGCAACTTCCAAATAAATAACAAATATTTGTTATAGATTTAAGTGAGGGATTCTTTTGGTAAATTTTAAGAAATTAAAATCTAATAAAACGAAAGCAAAGGCTATTGAACCAAAGGAAATTTTCAGGAGATTACCCAAGCCGTTAGGAATTAATGATTTATATTCGAGCCAATCTGAAATTCTCCAAGCGTGGTTTGGTCGTCGGAATGATTGTGACATTGTTTTGAAATTACATACCGGTGGAGGAAAAACTTTAGTAGGCTTGCTCATAGCTCAATCAACACTAAATGAAACAGGAGAGCCTGTTCTTTATTTAGCACCGACTACCCAACTTGTTCAGCAGACGATTGAAAAAGCTGCGGCGATGGGGATTCCTACTGTTTCATATATAAGTGGTCAACCTCTAGCTGATGAGTTTGTTAATGGTAAGGCAATTATGGTTGGGACATATAATGCTTTGTTTAACGGTAAAAGTAAGTTTGGTATTCGTGGGGAAGCAAGCCCACAAAAAGTTCTGCAGTAATACTAGACGATGCACATGCAGCATTTTCAGTTGTTCGTGACTCTTTTACGCTAGAAGTAAAATCTAAGGATAATTACGAACGATATGTAGAATTGACAAATCTATTTCGCAAAGGATTTAAGGAAATTGATAAACTTGGATCATTAGAGGATGTAATAGAAGGTTCTGATTTTTCAGTTCTTGAAGTTCCATATTGGGCATGGCATGAACAAATAGACTCTGTTAGAGAGCAACTTAAATCTGATTCGGACAAGTATTCATTGGTATGGCCGTTGTTAAGAGACAATCTACATCTTTGCCACGCACTTATTAGTCGAAAAGCATTTACTATAACACCTATACTTCCTATGGTAAATGCTTTCCCTACGTTTTTTGAAGCTACACGAAGAATTTATATGTCAGCTACCATCGCAGATGATAGTGAGATAATACGTACATTTGACGCAAATCCTGAATCAGTTAAACTACCACTACAATCAAGGTCCTTGGCGGGTATTAGCGAGAGAATGACTCTAATTCCTGATTTAATGCAATTTAAATTTAAACAAGAAGATATTGAAAAAATAATTAAGTGGACAGCAGAAAGCAAAGAATTAGGTACGGTTGTTCTTGTATCTTCAGATAAAGCTGCAGAAAGGTGGTCAAATGTAGCAACTATAGCAAAGGGATCTAAAGAGGTTGAAGGATTGGTCTCTAAGTTGAAGAATGGAAAAACTAAAGGCCCAGTGGTCTTCTCGAATAGATATGATGGAATTGATTTGCCTGGGGATTCGTGTCGTGTACTAGTTATGAACAATCTTCCGTCAGGAACCTCTAATTACGAACTTTTCAGAGCAAGTGCGCTTTATGGAGGAACGACCATAACTCGGATGATAGCTCAACGAATTGAGCAAGGAATAGGCAGGGGTGCTAGAGGTGCAGGGGATTTTTGTGTAATACTATTAGTTGGTAGTGATATATCAGCTTGGGTTGCGAAAGAAGCAAATTTTCGATTTCTAACAAGTGCAACCAGAGCACAACTTGATATGGGAATAGAGATTAGCAAAGAAGTGGAGAGTATAAAGGATTTGGTGGGGACTATACAAAAAAGCTTTAATAGAGATAAGGATTGGACTGAATATCATGCAGAAACTCTTGCAGAGTTGGTTGATGGAGATGAGACAAATGATTTATATTTTACTCAAGCAGCTGCTGAAAGGAAGGCTTTTAATCTTTGGAATGACGGTTATCATGAACAAGCAATTGCCAAACTTGAGCAAACAATCAGCAAAACATCACAAGATAATCAGTTGCGTGGCTGGTTAGAGCAGCTAGCTGCTCGGATAGCAGACAAATGGGGTAGTTCTGAAAGGGCTCAAGACCTTCAACGCCAAGCATTTTCTAATAATAGAAACCTTATTAGGCCAAGAGTATTACCTCCATATCGTCCATTAGAAATACCTAGACCACAAGCCAAAGCAATTGTTGAAAAGATTGGGAATTATCGCCTACGTAGAGGGTATTTGCAATCATTTGAGGAGGTTGTATCGCATCTACACAAAGATGCTTCGGCTAATCAATTTGAACAAGCACTTTGTGACTTAGCTAAGATGATCGGACTTAATGCTGAGAGACATGATATCCAAGGTGAAGGACCTGATGTGCTTTGGTTGCTTCCAGAGAAGATAGGAATAGTGATTGAAGCAAAAAGTAGGAAGAAGTTAAAGAATGCATTGACTAAGGAACAACATGGTCAACTTCTTGTCGCTGCTGAGTGGTTTGTCAGGAACTATAAAGATTATCAATGTGTAAGAGTTAGTGTACATCCACAGAATAAAGCTACTCGGTCAGCTGTAGCAGGAGCTTCCCATGCACTGACATTTGAAAAAATAATGTCAATGGTTTCAGACGCTCGATCACTTTTAACTTCTTTATGCGAGTCACAACTCGATCTAATAAATTTAGAAGGTGAATGTAATCGTCTGTTAGAGAGTTCAAATCTACGTTCTGATCGAATTATTGATAAGTATTTGGTGCTATTTAATGATCAAGAGTAACCTACTTGAAGAAAACCCAACCAATTGGACAAATTGGTTGGGTTTTTAATTTGTAAAATAATCGATACGTCCATATTCTTTTGACTAATTCGATACTGGGGTATGCCCCTGGATAATTATGGTCTTACTTTAGCATATGAATAAGTTTTGTTAGAAAAAAGGCGTGAGGTTGATAAATCCTTGTATTCCAAGTGTTTTGGAGATTATTTATAATATTCCTTTGGACTTCCTCATATGCTCTTTCCGACTTTTCAGCTTCTTCCTTTACCTTCTTTTTTATATCAATAGGTAAATGACATTCCAGGTACCTCTTAGTTTTTCCGCATCTACATCTAGAAATTGGTGAGAGCCAATGTGCATAAACTAATGGTTCATCAAATCCATATTTATAGTGTTTTCCAATCCATTCACCCTTACCTTTGAGAATTCTAATAGCTTCCCAAACTTGATGTCTTAATAACCATAATGTTGCCTGATCAAAGACATTGATGTATTTCTCATATACGCTTGGCCCATATCTATCAGGTTCTACAGTATATCCATAACAGAATGAATCAGGAATATATACACCTTTGTAGTTTGCTCCTGTATTCAAGTGGGGGTGATCAGGGTAATTCATATATGTTATTGTTGGATTTAAAGCTATAACAATTGGTTGGCCACCAAGGAAGTTTTCATCTGTTGCTGCACAGACACCAATTTTAAATGGCTTTTCTTCTAGAAAATTTAGAACTTCTTTTACCTTAATATCAAGAATAGAATGCTTATTAGAACATTCGGGCCAATGTCTTACCTTTCCGTTTAAATAAGCAATCTCATGATCCTTTATAATGTCTGAGATTACTATTTCAATTTCTTCTTTTGGGGGTAAAGGGATGGAGTCTAAGACAAACCATCCTTCACCCTTAAATCCAAAAATGGATTTATCTACATATTTTGCTGGCCCATAATCACTAATTAGACGTTGAATAGTTTCTTGTTCCATACGCCTACCGATGGATGGGAATTCCCAGGTTTTGAAGGTCGTGTTGGTTTATCATGTCCTCCGTTGTTCCCTTTTCCATTGTCATGATGCCCTTTTTGGTCGTTACCGTGATTCGGTTGTGGATCTTTGTGGTCTTTATGCATTTTTTTGCTCCTTCCCAAATTTGAGTTTGGAGAAGAAGAGCTTCCTATGTATCTTTACCCTCGCATTCTAGGTATACCTTGTCCAATTAATCTATGTATTTATCAATCTAACGAACATAAACACGAACACAGTGTTAACATTTCGTGACATTTTCACAAAAGTGTTGTCAAGTGAAAACGTGTTCATATAAGATTGGTTTTAGTGGTTTTATAAATACATAATTTAGAAATGTGGAAAAGAATATCTTTTTTTCTCTCTTTCTCTCTTTCTCTCCACATTTCAACATATCATTAATGTCGATTAAAGTCAATAATAGAACTTATGACAAAAATACCCTTCTCATTCGTGCAGATTATATGCTGTTCTTTTTATAGAGAAAGGGTATTTTTTTATTATGAGCTTGAAATAACTATCACTTAATAACTCGAAAGTTAGTAGGCGTATCGAAAGTCTACCTTGCAACTATATAGATTCAATTATGCATTGATAATAAGTAAGAGTATAAGCGTAATATGTAAACGAAAATAGTAATACTTAATATGCTGAAATATCTATTCAATGTTTAACTTTGGTTATTAAGGATAATAAGTAGATAATTATACACAACAACAATTGCTTTTTAAGCAAACCTAATAAACATAACACTACCCTTGATAAGAAAATGCTGTCAAGGGTAGTGTTATGTTTATAGTGGAGGGTGATAAAGTTTAATCTTATAAATTCAATAGACCAAAAATCATTAGTAAAAGTATTTCAGCAAGAGTCAAAATAAGGAATCAAAATTAAGAGATATAAATAAAGAACAGAAAGTATAAGTTGAAAAGCACGATACAAACGAAAAGTTGAGGAATACACAGGTTAGATTAATTGAGTTAAGTGATTTAAACTATGGAGAAAGAAAGGGTCTTTTTTAACCCTTTCCAGAACACCATCTGGTTTATTTTGTAAATTGTGTTTAAGTGCCACGAACTAGAATACTTACAAATAGTCATCGTATTATGATGAATTGGAGAAAATTTACTAGGTAAAAGGAATAGTTATTGGAGGAAGATAGGATTATTGATCTTATTAAGGACGTGGTTAATTAATTAATAGCACATTCAAATGTATAATTCAGTAATTAAACCAATAATATCTTAAAGTAATTAATGTAGGGAGGTAAATAAATGTTACTGGGTAAAGTACAAAGAAACATCTTAAATTATGACATAATACCCGATATTGGGGAAAATCCTGATAAGAAACCGAGGACAAGAATTGAATTGAAAAGCAAAAGAACAAGGAATTCAACCCGATATTTAAATTCAGACGGAAGCTTCACTGAAGAAATTTTTGAATTACCACAATTTTATAATGATATTGAAGATAAAAAATGGAAATCTATTAATAATAATCTTGTAAAAAGTTCTAAAATATCTAATAAATATATGAACATTGGGAATGACTTTAAAACCTTATTTGCTGAGTTTAGTGATTCAAATAATTTATTTTCAGTTCAAAAACAGGGGTATCAAATTGACTTTATTCTTACCGGCGCAAATAAAGTTAATGGAATAGTGAATGGGAATGAAATTATTTATCATGAAATACTGTCACAAATCGATGTTTCATATCTTGTAATGAATAATATGATTAAAGAATCTCTAATTCTAAAAGCAATTCCTAAAGAAACAAAATTTACATTTGAAATACGATTACCTTCAGTCTTAAAAACTAGACAAGAGCCTAATGGTAGTATTTCAATTTTATCTCCTCATAATGAGACTATATGGAACATCGATAAACCCTTTATGTTTGATTCTAAAGGAGTAGTTTCAAATAATGTCTACTACAATTTCCGTAAACAAGGAAATCAGAATTTTATTGACCTAATTCTGGACCCTAGTTATATAAATAACCCTGATATATCATATCCAGTGATAGTTGATCCAACATTACAGTCTCTGCAGTTAATTAGTGACACTTTTATATCTAATCGGTATCCTCAATCTTCCTACTCTAATTTAATTAATATGTTCACGGGAACAACTCCTTCCTATGGAATTACTCGTTCTTTAATAAAAGTTAAGTTACCTCCCTTGCCGAATAATAGCAAAATATTAAAAGCATCCTTTGAAGCATACCAAATAAATTCTAGCGGACAAAACAACACTATTGATTTATATCGAATTAATTCTCCTTGGGATAACACAGTTTCTTGGAATACACAACCAGTTATTTCAAATTTTATTGAATCTAGTAAGACTGCTAGTAGCTCTGGTCAGTATTGGGAGTGGGATATAACTAAACTATCACAAGACTGGTACAGTG
This sequence comes from Bacillus sp. BGMRC 2118, assembly GCA_008364785.1. Classification (GTDB taxonomy): domain Bacteria; phylum Bacillota; class Bacilli; order Bacillales; family SA4; genus Bacillus_BS. Next base: position 91,664 of record VTTJ01000006.1, read on the forward strand.
GCTTACAACCAAATTATGGAATAATGTTAAAGAATCGAGACGAATCTATTTCTCCATATGGTTATTTTGGATCAAGTGAAAACCAATCAACTTATAAACCACGGATGACAATTAGTTACATAATTGATCCAGTAGGTATTTTAGATGATTGGACCTTAACGGAAGAGGGAATAAACCCTTTTAATGGAAACATTACGTTTCAGGAACCAGATATTGCTATTTCAAGTAGGGGGGTTCCTCTAACTGTCGAAAGAGTATATAACAGTCGAAATAGTATTGAAAAGGGGATATTTGGTTATGGGTGGTCAAGTAATCTTGAAGTTAAACTTACTTTTGCGGCTTCAGGCCCAGTAGTTTACACAGATGGGAGAGGAGGGAAATATTATTTTGGTGAGTCATCGGAAGGAGGTTACATTCCTAATAGTGATTCATTTCTATCGCTGGAGAAACAAGAAGATGGTACCTTTAAGTTAACCGAAGAAGATAAAAAAACAAATATGATTTTTAATAAAGATGGAAGTATTTCTAAAATTTCGGATCAAAATAATAATTTAACAATATTCTTGTATGATACATCTGGTAAATTAAAGACTGTTCAAGATGCATCCAATAGGGCTTTAAATATTAATTTTGGAAACAATGGGTTTGTCTCAATGATCACAATCAATAATCGTGTTTATAAATATTCTCAAGATTCTTTGGGTTCATTAGTTTCTTTTACAAATGCCAAAAATGTTGTGACCTCATTTGAGTATGATCCGACTGGGAAATTAGTAAGTAGAGTTGATAGCCGAAATATTAAAACATCTATTTCATATGATTTATCGGGTAAAGTATCTAAAGTCCACCGCCCTTTATTGATTAGGGGAAATACTGGGGAAATTTCCGTAACCTATATGTACGATAATATAAATAACATCTGTACACGCATACTTAATAATCAAAGAAAGGAATATCACTTTAATCCACTAGGAAGCATTACACAAATAGTAGAATATATACAAGAACATAATAGTAGTAGAATAACGAAAGTTAACTATAACGATAATAATGAAGTTGTTCAATTACAAGATGCAAAAAATCAATATTATTTATATGAATACGATGAAAAAGGAAATCTAATATCTGAGAAGTTACCAGAGAATCAACAAGCATATTATTCATTTGATAATGAAAATAATTTAATAAAGGAACAAGATTATAACCGCAACTTGGAGTTATATGATTATGATGAGAATAATAATGAAACTGAATCCATAGATCCCTATGTGCAATCGGTGTCAAAGAGATACGATTCATTTGGAAATATCCTATACCAAACTAATCCAATGTCAGTATCTGATAATATTTTGCCTAATTCAAGTTTTGAATATGGTAGTAATTGGCCGGAATATTGGCAACAGAGAATCCAATCTGGATATAACTCACAGTTTTCGTGGGCTACGGTTTCTAAATTTGGTAAACGTTCTATAAGTATATCCAATCCTACTGGGTGGGCTATAGTTTATCAATTAATTAATTATGTAGAACAAGATTCATATGTATTTAGTGGATATGTTAAAACTGTGGACACTAAAGGAAAAGCATACCTAAAAATTGAATTCTTTGATAGTTCTAATGTATGGTTGGGACAAAGAAATTCTTATGGATTAACTGGTACACACGATTGGACGAGATTGCAAACAGTGATATCGAACGTACCTGCTGGGACCGTAACTATTCGTGTTTCTGCTGCATTAGATGCAGGAACAGGAACTGCATATTTTGATTCACTTCAATTAGAAATAGGTAATGTAGTAAGTTCATATAACCTTATTGAGAATTCTAGTTTTGAAACATATTTAAGTTCTTCGGAGAAAATTCCTCAAAAATGGGTAACTAGTGGGAATTTTACGTCCGATGACGGTAGATATGAAACCATAAGTAATACAGATACGAGAGTATATATTGGTAATAGTTCATTCAAACTAACTGGAGAAAAGGGGAAAAATAAGTATTTGTCCCAGAGAAGTTTGCTTACTGGTGATTCAAATACAAAATTAACACTTTCTGGATGGTCATATCAAGAAGGGGCGGATCCCGATGGAGGGTATTATCTACTACAATCCGTTGTTAATTATACTGATGGAACTGTTGGGAGATTTGGTAATGACTTTAGTAAGACATCTTTTGGTTGGCAACATATCTCTGTTAAGATAGAACCAATCAAAGAATTCCAATCAATTGATGTGTATTTGTATTATTATAACCAAACAGGTGTAGCTTGGTTTGATGGCTTAAGATTGGAGGTTGAGCCTACTCATACGTTCTACTATTATGACGAAGGAAAAAATTATGTTACGCAAATTGTAAATCCTATTGGAGCATCACAATACTATACTTATGATTTCTTTGGAAATGTGACTAGTTTTTCTGACGGGATAGGTAATAATACTATTAAGACTTATAATGAAGAAAATGAAATTATTTCTCTTAAAAATCCAGGTGGATTCTTAACCTCCTATTCATATGACGGTGAAGGAAATTTATTAGAGGTAACTGATGCAAAAGGAAACAAAAAGAGATTCGAATATAACCAAATTAATGAATTGGCAACTTCAACAAATGCTTTAAACCAAATTACTATTTTTGAATATGATGAATATGGAAATATGGTTGAAATGCGTAATCCAGACGGTTCAATTATTTCAAATTCATATGACAGCCTTAACCGTTTGATAGCAGTTTCGTTTAATAATGTAAACCGCGTTTCACTTGGGTATGATAATAATGATAATTTAACAAAGGTCACTGAATCAGATGGTTCAACAACAACTTTTACCTATAACTTGAATAATCTATTAATATCAGAAGTCACAGGTGTAAACTTAACAAAGTATGTCTATGATGCTAATGGAAATATTACTTCTTTAACGGTGCAGGGGGGGAGTCAAAAAAATATAATATATAACAAATTAAACTTAATAAGATCGATACTAATAAACAATTCAATTGTGGCAAACTTCATCTATAATGAAAGTGGGCGCATTTTATCTATTTATTTTACTAATGGAACTTATTCTAGTTACGAATACAATGGGGCAAACCAACTTACAAGATTAACTAACTACAATGTTAATGGTTTAGTAATGGATAGTTTTGAATATAACTACTCAAATAATGGTAATATTATAAATGTCAAAACTTTAAAGGGAACGATTTATTACAAATACAATCAATCCAATCAGTTAATCAATGAAACACTTTTGGATGGAACAAATATTTCATACGAATACGACCAAGTTGGAAATCGTACTAACAAAACCGTTATCAGTCCCTTAACAACAAAAATTACAACTTATACCTATAATCAAGCAAATCAGTTAATGTCAAAAAATAACCAAAATTACAAATACGATTTCAATGGGAATTTAATTGACAATAATAAATATTTATTTGCCTATAACCCAATTAACAAATTAACTGAAGTCAAGAGTAAAGTTACAGGTGGAATAATCACATCATTTACTTATGACTATAAAGGTAGAAGGAAGACCAAGTACACTGAAAATGGAACTGTTATCTTTCACTATGATCAAAATGATAATGTGATTTATGAAACAGATCCAAATGGTAAGGTTCTTATTGAGTATATCTGGGACAAAAACAATCGACCTTTAGTCCTTATAAAAAATGGGGTAATGTACTTTTATCATATAAACAGCCACGGTGATGTTATTGCACTTTCAGACCAATCTGGAAATATAGTGGCAACATATCAATATGATGCTTGGGGAAATATTCTATCTCAAACAGGAGTTTTGGCTTCAGTTAATCCATATCGTTTTGCAAGCTATAGATATGATGAGGATATAAATTTATATTATCTATTAGCAAGATATTATGATTCTGAAGATGGGATTTTTACTTCACAAGACAATCACTTTGGCGAATTAGACAGACCATTATCTCAGAATGGATATAGTTATGCTGAAAACAATCCAGTTGCATATGTTGACCCTTCAGGTAATGTAATTCAAGCTGTGTTATTAGTAGCTCTAAGAGGAGCAATTGAAGGAGCAATATTAGGAGCATTAGTTTATTATCTGGAATTAGTTGCTAAGTTTGGATTTAAAGGTGCACGTTCAAAATTTAAACAGAAAGAATTATTGAAGGCAGCAGGTTTGGGATTCGCTGCAGGTGCAATAGGACTAGGAGTTCCCACTTATTTAATGAAAGTACTAGGGATTACCTCCAAAGTAACTAAATCGTTTATCTTAGCACATTTTGCAGTTCCTGCTTATGCGGTTACAAAGGTTGGTAGCTATAGTGGTAAAGGATTACTACTGGACGTTACTATTGGTTCATTGCCAGGACAATTAGGTAATATTGTCTCTGGGTTAGTACCGTTTATTTCGAGCATGGTAAATAAAAGAGAAAACAAAAAGAAATTCTTTAGAAATTATGATTCCGTTAAAGTAAGAGTATATACTTAAATAGGAGATTCTATAATGAATGAACAGGTAAGCGGAGTTTTAATTAGTTCAATTCTCATACTAATGTGCTTATGGTTAATATGGGATAAAGCAATTTTAATGACCAAAGAGAAATACAATGATAAAAATTCGTTTTACTATCTATTCGGATGGGTATTTCATTTACTACCTGAGAATGTAGGCTATTGGTTAATGAAAATAACATTAATCGTGATATATCTATTTGTATTAATTATGACAGTTTATTTCTTCTATTTGTAAAGAGAAAAGGATGATTCTTTATACAAGGATATCATCCTTTTTTAGCTTTTGAAATTGTAAAGGAGAGATTAATAAATATTGTTAGAGAAGGGTTACTTACAATGTAAAGTTATTCAATTCATCATTATCCAATGAAGAACAAAACAAAACAAAAATGCCATGACAGAAAAAAGTTGGGACGCTCAATGTGTGGCAGATGTATTAATTCTTCAGATACCTGACAACTTTTACAACCTAGCTGTCCAACAAGTCCAAGTATGTAAAGGGAATAAAATCCCTCGTAATCCTGTGTTCTATGCCTTCTATAAGTTAGAAATTAAACGAAGGAAAATTTAAGTCACAAGCTCTACTTTACATTGTTTTACACTTTTAATACAATTACAATCATTTCAAATTCTTTAATTATTACTTTTTCAACAATAGTCGAAATTAATGATTTAGCTTTATCAATAGGTAAAGAATCTATTGCATCACTTACTTGACTGATTTTTAAGTTTAAAATTTCTTGAAGTTTTTTTAAGTCAGTGCCACCATTTGTTTTTTGTACTCCTTCCAGAGCTTTTAATATTTGATCCAATCTACCTTTCTCAATTGTAAGATCTTCTAATTCAATTAATCCAGCTGTGTATGCTTCTACCTTTCGGTTATATCTCGCCTTAGCGACTTTAATTTTCTGAATTTTATTTATTTCTTGAGAACCTGATTCATGTTGTAATACTTTTACAAACGTTTCACCGTTTGATGAATTTAATAGATTGAGAAGTCCTTCTTTAAACCACTCTTCAACTTCATCTGCCTTATATTGCTTACTCGTACAAGTACCCTTATTTTTATTATTCGAGCATCTGTAAACACGGTATCTGTTGTTTTTTGAACCTGAATATCCAATACTCATCCCACCACCACAATTTCCACACTTTAATAGACCTCCTAATAAATGTGGACTGGATTGTGCTCGTGGAGCAATTTGATTTTTGTTTACACGTTGTTGTACCCTTTCCCACGTTTCCTTATCGATAATAATTGGTAAGCAATCCTCAACTTCAATCCATTCCTCTTTATCTTTTACTTTCCTTCTCTTTTTACTAGAGTCTGTTCTATTCCAAACTAAAGTACCTTTGTAGACCGGATTTGTCAGCATTAACTTAATCGAACGAATCGACCATTCTTTATTGAACTTTGAAGGAATTCCTTCTTCATTTAAGGTTTTGGCAATAGTGTAATATCCAAAACCTTGACTGAGGTATAAATCAAATACTCGTTTAACTAATTTAGATTCCTTTTCATTTATGAATAATTCTTTATCAACTAGATCGTAGCCATATGGACTTTGAGTTAACCACTTACCGTTATTTGCTGCATGATACATATTATCGAGAACACGTTCTCTAATACGCTCGCGTTCAAATTCAGCAACAGCTCCTAGTACTTGTAGTGTTAATCTCCCTGATGGAGTGGTAGTATCGAATGATTCGCTTATTGAGATAAAAGAAACCTCAGAATCTCCGAACAAGTCAATTAACTGAAGTAAATCTAATAATTTACGGCTTAGGCGATCCAGCTTTGTCACCATAACCTTAGAGATTGTACCTTCTTTTACTTCATTAATTAATTGACTAAGTTGGGGTCTTTCTATGTCTTTAGCAGAGTATCCATCGTCGATAAAAAGTGTAGTGTTTTCATTCCAGCCCATGGCCCGACAATACGCCAACAATCTCTCTCTTTGCTCATCAAGTGAAATGCCTTCTCTAGCTTGTTCATCTGTTGATACACGGCAATATAATGCAATTGTTTTAAATTGATTTTCACTTTTATGAACCATTTTCATTGCCCCTTATTTTTAGCTTGTCTGATATATATGTATAGATAAAAAAATTAATGAATTTAAAAGGTATTGAAATGAGTTCAGTCCACATAGTTTGTATAAGGGGGGGACTGAAATGAATATAAAATTTTCATATTGTATGGATGGAGAAAGATTCGAGTTTGCTGAACTTCACCATATAGAAATAAGACAACATAGGGAAAATATTGACCGAGCCCTACTCAAGTTTGAAGAAAAAATTAAAATAGCAGCAGCGCAGCATACCATCAAAAACTTGGTTGGAGAAGAACGTTCAAAAGTGTATTCGATCCAAAGTAATATAAAGGAACACAAAGAAGAGCCATCCACTAAAGGATAGGCTCTCTCTTTTTTTTATCTTTATTCACTATGATAAACAGTATTTATTATGGTGAATAAAGTTTTAATTATTGTACACGATAATCAGTATAAACATCTTGAGATGCACTTGAAGATGTTTCAGTTAAGTTAATTCCGTTTTCAAGTGTTTGGAGAAGAAAACTAGCTAACTGGGGGTTGGTATTTTTCAAATGAATTAATTTATTGCTTGCATATTCTATACGGAATGAAAAATCATCTTCATCACTATATGATTTTGAAAAATGGAATAACTGAAATTCTTTCTCGAGATTCTCCAATATATGGAGTTTTATTGTATCGGATTTTCCAGTTTCTAAATTGCTTAGATAAGCAGGTGATACTCCAATTTGAGAAGCAAACTGATTTAAACCATATCCTTTTTGTTCACGGATATATCTGAGTATTTTACCGAATTCTTTAAACATTATAATACCTCCAGAAAAGGGTTGATAAGATTGAAAGGAACTAAAAAATTGACAATTACAGCAATAAGCCATGTTCATGATCCTAATTCAGCAAAAATATGGTTCGAGATGTATTTAAATCTAGTAAAAGAGAAATTGATTCAGGAATATTCAAAACCGAGGGACTAGCCTATCTGTAAGATGCATATAGATTATTTAAAAAGGTAAGGAGGCATCAATGAAAACAGTAGCTTATTATCGCCGGTCTACCAATATTCAGGAAAATTCTATAGAAATGCAACGTCAATTAGCAAGAAATCTCTCATATCAAAAAGCGTTAATAATTAATGAAGAGTTTATCGATGATGCTGTTTCTGGAAGAAAGAAGTCCATAAAAGAACGTGAAGGTCTAAGCACTTTATTATCAAAAATCAAAGAAGATAATGTAAAAAATCTATTTGTGTATAAACGTGATAGACTAGCTCGTAATGCATTAGAATATCTTGAAATATTTCAACTCCTTAAGGAGAAAAACATACAAGTAATCTTTACGGCAGAAAATGAATTACCTTTGCAATATTCTCCTGCTGGAGAACTAATAGAACTACTTATGGCTGGGATCATTCAACGTGAAGGAGAGCAAATTGTTGAACGTATTTCAGAAACTATAAAAGCAAATTTTCAGAGAGGAAAAACTCCAGGAAATCTACCGTATGGATACAGATATGATAAAAATTCAAAAACCGTCATTAGAGAAGAACATAAATTAGATTTTGTTAAAACAATTTTTGAATTAGTTATTTCAAAGGAACACACCTCTTTGAAGGAAATTACGAGTTTTATCAACAATAATGACTTTGAAAATAAAGACATGCAGTGGACATCTCAAATGATTAAGAATATCATTTCAAACCCAACGTATATGGGCATAAGAATTTTAAATATCTCTGGTGAAGTTCTCAAAGGGAAATATGACATTCTAGCAATTGTTAATGAAAAAGAATGGACGTTAGCTCAAGAAGTATTAGAATCACTTACCATAAAAAGAAGAAAGTCAAAAAAGGTAAAAGTGCAATACCATCTTGAGAATCTTGCTTTTTGTAAAGAGTGTAATCAACCGTTAAAGACGAAAACCGGAAAAACGAATAAGATGGAAGCATATTATTATTCGTGCTCTACTCATAAAATAAAAGTTGAAAAAGATTCAATAGAAAAACAAGTAATGTCTGCATGTATTGATTATTTTAAGGAGTTACAAAAGACACACCTCCCACAACTTTTTATTAGACAAATTAGTAGAGCAAATGAACAGTTAAATAGAATTCTTCTAGAAAACAATCAGAATTTATCGAAATTAAATAAGAAATTAGAAAACAAGACAGGAAAATGGATTAATGAAAAACGACAGTATGAAAAAGAAAAGCAAGAATCAGATCTATTAAATCTATATGAACAAATAGAAATACAACAACAATATACTAAAACTCTAGAAGATAAAATTATTGAAAACGAGCAGTCTTTAGATGATATTAAACATGATAAATACGGAATAATTGACTTGGAATATACCCCTTCAAAAGAACTTTTTCAAGATATAATTTCAAAGATTTTACTAGATCAACACACTGTTCATCTAGTATTTAAACATCCCTTTTTTACAACGAAGGAGATGATTGAATCGGATGCTAGCTAAGATACTAACTCCTGGTATGAGAGGAGCCTTTTACGGAAGACACTCTACTGATAAGCAAGAAATGTTACTACAAAGAAATTCTGTGAATAACCTTGTGGATAAGTATCAATGTGAAATAGTTGAAGAATATCTAGATTCAGCAGTATCTGCGACTAAAACAAACATTTCTAATCGTAAAGGTCTTCAGAAATTGTTATCAGATATTGAGAATAAACAATTTGATTTTGTAATTATTTATAAGAACGACAGAATTGCAAGAAACCCAATGGAGCATCAATTCATAAGAACAACAATGAATATTTATGGAATGCCTGTAATTGAAAGTGCAACAGAATCTCTTTACACTGAGTCAACCAATATTATCGTTCAACTCCTTCAAGATGGTTTAACTAAGTTTGAAGCAGATAATATACGACAGCGCACGCTGGATAGTCATATTATTAGAGCTAAAAAAGGACAGTGGACAGGGGGACAAGCACCATTTGGTTACAGATATATAAAAGAAACTCAAGAATTCTCAGCATATCCCGAAGAACTAACAATTGTAAAACATATTTTCGATTTATACAAAAAGGGAGAAGGATTTGACTCTATTGCTACTGTCATTCCAGATAAAATGAGTTCCTCTAAGTCATGGACGAAAGACAAAGTTAAAAGAATAGTTACAAATCCTTTTTATGCTGGTTTTATCGCTTGGGGTAAATATAAAAACGGTTCTAAAGGATCTTTAACAGATAGAGAAAACTGGATACTCGCAAAATGTGAACAAATCGATCCAGTGATAACATTAGAAGAATGGGAATTTTGCTGGAAACTTTATCAGCAAAAGAAATCAAAAAAAATCTCACCTAAACAATTCAAAACAACTTTCTTATTAAAGGATATTGTTAGATGTAAACACTGCTCGATTCTACTAGAATGTAAAGATCAAAGAACAACAGGGAACAATGGTAAAAAATATGGTCGTAAAATGTACTTTTGCTCAAACTGTGATTTAAAGATTGAAATAGACCATTTACATATTGTAATCGACAAAATTCTTAATGATATCCGCTTAAGTCAACCTTCAGAAATCTATCAAGGAGTTTCAAGAAGAGTTACTGAAGAGATTAATTCACTTCGTTCGCAAATTAAGGATTTGTCCCATGGTAAAAGTGTATATCAAGAACAACTAGAGATTGTAAAAAATGAAATTAAGAAGAGACTAGATCAACAATTAGGAATTAAGAATAAAAAGCTGCTAGATATTTTAACTACTTATCAAATCACAATAAATAATCGGATATACCAAGTTGAAAAACAAATAAAAGAAATAGAAAAAGAAATCATTACCCTTGAAAAAGTAGATGCTAACAAAGAATCATGGAATATCATTTTAAGTGAAGCATTTATCGATAGAGAAAAACTAGGAAATATTGAATTACGAGCTTTACTCACAAATCTTATTTCAGAAGTAAAGGTTGATAAAAACAATAATATTGAATATCAACTTCGTCATAATCTAGGTAGGCAAAAAATAAATGATCAGTTGGAATTGCAATTTTGACCTCAATTTGAGGTTATTTTTTTGCTGTGGCAAATTCGGTTTTTGGGTGTTGGAACTTTAATTTGTCTCGGTTATTAAGTAGGTATGGTATACCATACCTACTTAATAACCGAGATTGATATGACTGCAATTAATTCTATCCTTAGGAGATGTAAGTATTGTAATTGTTTATCATTATGTACAATTATTCATACGAATAAACGTGCTCGGTAATTAGATGTATAAAAAGATTAAACGTCCCATATAAATCGGTTATTTGGTTAAAAAATTTTAAAATTAAATGAAAAAGAAAAATAAGATATTTGAGCTGGGTTGTATTAATTTATACAGTCATATAACATAAAAAGTAAGAATGGAAAAGGGTGTAGATTATGTATAAATTGAAAGATGAAGATATAAGAAGTGTTTTATTAGAAAAATTAAAGACTGATTTTAAAGACATAAGTGAAACTAAAATAATAAATGAACTAGGATTAAGTTCTGGAAGAACTAGAATTGATATAGCTGTAATAAATGGAATTATGCATGGGTATGAAATCAAAAGTGAATCTGACACTTTGTTTAGGTTACCTCGTCAAATGGAGGATTATAACAAGATCTTTGATAGATTGACAATTTTGGTTGCGAAGATTATTTATCAAAAGTAAAAGTAATAATTCCAAATTGGTGAGGAATTATTATTGTGAAAAACAAAAATGGTTCACCTGTTTTAAAACAAATAATGAAGGGAAGAAAAAACAATAAAGTTGATCCACTTTCAATTTCAGAATTATTATGGAAAGAGGAAGCAATAGAAATATTAATAAATAAAGGAATAAAGGCTTACAAAAGGGTTATCTTAGTAAGCCAAAATATGTAATACTAGAATACTTATCACAATGTATTGAATTAACCGAACTCAAAGCTCTTGTAAATAATGTTCTTAGAACAAGGGATAATTAGAGAGCTCACTAATTACTTGTTCTAATTGATGGTTAACATTTACAGTAACCCAAGTAGTTGCATTTTTAGTAGGAGAGTATGGAATTAATGCACAATTGTATATATACTCGTCCACGTTGAGAATGATTTATCTTGGTAAAAAGAACTGTTTACAACAGATGACCAAAGGGAAGGCATTTGCTGTTTAAAATGTTTCCCTGAAGCTCTCATTCCTTCTCCCCGAAAAATATGATATTTTTCGTCAACTGTATACTTTAAACTTGAGCCTATCCATTATTGCAGGATTGAATTCATATGAGATTTTAGGATGAACAACTGTATAGTCACCCAAATTCGGTATTCTAGAGAGATTTAAATTTATGAGTTTTTTATAAATTTTCCACTCTGATCTTTCAATCTCTCCATATGATTTAGTTTTTACTTTTTTACTAAGTTGATCAGGAAATGAAGTACCATTATAGTAAGTGAACTCCATTGAGATAATTTAGTTGTAGACAGGATCCCTTGTAATAGGTTGTTAAAAATTACAGATTCTTGTGTTGGAGTGAAATCAGCAACATCTATTATAAAGTCTATATCTTCAAAACTAATTTTTAAATGCTCCATAACTTGATGAATTATTGACATAGTAATCGCAATATTCTGTAATTCTTCAATGGTTATTCTGAAACAAATTCCTCACATGTCATAGGAACCTTTTTATTAATGCTTTAAGAATAAGTTTATACCCTCTATTAATTTTAAAGTTCATCGTGTAAAAATATTAAAAACTTATTCTAACACTAATCATTAATAATCAGCTTCTTGGTTTACTTCTTTTGTAAAGCTGCAAATCGTTCTTTAAATTCCCCAATAAATGTTTAGCGTTCACTTTTTCTCAACATAGTTTCTCCTCGATAATATTATCACCAAGTGAATATAGTTAAATATCAAAAACTACTTAATTAAGGGTAATTTCTATCTTTAGTGATAGATATTTTACTGAAAATGCAAACTAGTTATTTAATAACAGTATTTTATGAGTGGTTGTTTAAATTTCTATTTATGTTAAGTGAATACAATAATAAAATACTAATATGACGGTTATAGAGGTGAAATATATTGGCAAGAAGACGAAAAAAGAAAGAGCAAGTAAGTTGGGAAGGATTATTAATAGTAGGAATTCTATATTTTGTTTGGTATCCTATTTGCCAATCTACTGGTTCTGGCTATGTAGTAGCAGGGGTTTCAATTTTTGTAGGGGCTCTTATCTAGGTACATATATACTAATTATAAGATCAATTAATCATAAAAAAATGAACGACTAAAAAGTTCTGGAATCCTAGAGATTGATAAAATGACAGGGGAACAATTTTAACGTTACCTTGCGCAAGTTAATAAATCAATGCGATATTCTGTGCAGATGACCGGCAATACAGCGGACTATGGTGCAGATCTTATTCTACAAAAGAAAGGTTAGAAAATAATAATTCAAGCAAAAAGATACCATTCAATGTTGGTATTAAAGCCGTTCAGGAAGTTATAGGCGCAATTAATTACTATAAAGCAAGTGTCGGATGGGATGTTACAAATAGTTTTCTTACTATGAACGCAAAGAAATTAGCAGAAAGTAATAAAGTGAAAATCATAGAGAGAAAAGAACTAATTGAATTAGGTCTTAAAATAAAGATTAAGTTATCTTAGTTCTTATATAAGAGAAAAGGAAGGGGGACAAGAAGTTGAATTCACGAAGAATAGAAGAAATTGCAATAGATGCAATAAGAAAACAGATATTACGAAGTGAATACTTGGCAAATGAAATTCCAGTGAATGATAAAACACCTTCTTGGGATGGGGAAATATGGGTTTATAATAGCTCGAAACAAACAAAGGACAAACTTTTCGGGAAAGTTCCTATCCAAGTCAAAGGGAAAAAAGTAAATAAATTAAGTAATAAAGTAAAGTTTCCAATCACTAAGGTAGATTTAGAAAATTATTATCAAAATGGTGGAGTAATCTTCTTTGTGGTGGAAATTGTATCTATCGAGGAAACTAAAATATCTTACTTAAATTTGTTACCCATTGATTTAAAGGGTATATTGACTGAACTAAACGGAAAAAAATCCATCACAAAAACATTTAATAAGCTAGGAAATGGAAATAGAGAGTTTGAATTTATATGTCGCAATTTTATATATCACAGTAGAAAACAAGGATTACCTCTTTTAAAGGATAATAAAATTAATTATGACAACATCAATATGAAAATATTTGCACCTTCACAAGAAGACATAGAAAACTACTTATTTGAGCATGGAACCTATGCATACGGTCATATAAAAGAATTAAATTTAGATATCCCGTTATACAAAATGGAAATTCAGACGTTAGAGGAAGAAGCAGATTTGTGGGTTGGAGTTAATGAAGAAAAATGCTATTTAAATACTAAAAGGGTAATTAATAAAGATAAGGTCTTTTTAAAATTCGGAAAAAGTTTCGAGTTAATTCTTTCTAAAAACCTATCTAATGAAAAAAAGGCAATATATAAAGTGAAATTAAATTTCACAGAAAAAGGTACCATTCAAGAGAGAATTAAAGATCTAAAGTTTTTAATTAAAATAATTTCAAATAAATCAATTAATATTAATGGTTCAATAATTGCATTAGACAATTTTGAAGGTAAATACGACATACTGTGTTTATTAAATCATCTTCAAACCCTTGTAGACATAGTTACAACCTTTAAAACATTAAATATAAGTTTTAACGAAGACCCGGACATCCTTAATACAGACGATTGGAATACCATAGATTCATTAGTTCATATAATCTTAAATAAAGAATATAACCTTATTAAGAAAAAGGTTGATAACCGTTTTTTGCATTTTAGAATAGGAAATCTAAAACTTGTACTGTTCACTGCTACAGTTCATGATGAATTAATGGTATATAATCTATTCAATTTTGACATTATAAGTAATTATCTGGAAGTTTATATTACATTGGAAACAGATAATGCGCATAGAGTAAAACATAGTCCATATTTATTGTTTGATACGTCCTACCTACTAGAAATATGTAATTTTGATTATCATGTAGTTGAGAAATCCTTCAAATCTGTAGATTATACTTACAATATATGCTCAACTTCAACAAATGATTATATGTTACGGATCCTCAACTACTATGACAAACATACACACAGAAGAGAATTGTTAACTATGATATTAAACATATTTGAGCACTTAGAAATAACACAACAAGATAATTTATTGAATTACTTAAATAAAATGCAAGTTATTAAAAGAATAAGGGAGTTTACTAAAGAAGAAAAAGTAATTCTTCTAGAACGAAAACTCGAGCATGCTCACACAACGGAATTACTATGTGCATTTTCTATTCTATTAGATAGTAAAATTGAATTTGAAGTAAATTTCAATAAATTAACAACTGAAGAGAGAAACAGGTTTCAAACCTACCCTATATTTAATCTAGTTGAAAACTGGAATCAAGTTTCAGAAACACCCTAAAGTAATCTACTTGTTTCGGTAAAGATATTTATTGAGGAAAGGAATGTCTCCAAGAGGGTGACATTCCTTTTTTATATCTAATAATACTCTCATCTCATTAGATAAGTAAGTAGCAGGGATTTTGACACATGAAGGGTATGCAAGTTCTATTATTGATAGAAAAAGAGTTTATTTAACATATACTTTGTATTAGATTAGGTGAATTTTTCTTGGGGGAGTTTATCAAACTTGAGACTTCATATGTATCCATTAAATCAGCTTGTAGTGGCTTCAAGAATGTATTGAGCTATTCTGTGTCATCGATAGTGGATTCAACCAAATCTTTTTATCTTCTGGTTTTAGAAAAACAGGCATCTGATCATGAATATCTTTTACAAGTTCATTAGGTGTAGTTGTAATAACAGTACATGAGTATACATTGAGTGTAATAAATTACAGTCAATGATATTTACCACCAGTGACCAATTGACATACTGTTGAAGTTGGTTCTCTAATTTTTGAAGACTATCAAAATGACAACCCTTAATGAACGCTGTTTTAATGATATTAAACGGAGCTTCGGCTACTGCATTATCACAAGGGTATCCTTTTATGCTTAATGAACGCTGGATGTTAAATGTCGCTAATGCATCGTCAATGAGTTTGTTCTTAAACTCACTTCCTCGATCTATATGGAACAGCTTAATAATTACGTAAATCCTGACTCACCCATTTATCTAAAAATGATGGAGTAAGATCGTATTCTTTAATAATCTCTTTTCCTAAACTAATAAAGCATTTTTATGACGACCGATTCTATATCCAATGATTTCACGATTAAAAAGATTAATAAATACACATATGTACTGCCCTTGTTCATCTTGTGTAAACTGACGATCCAGCTCATTCTTCTGTTCCACTGGATCCGTCCGATTCTACGTCTTGAAACAATCTTTCCACGCTTAACTAGTTCCTTTTTTATTTTACGAGTCCCATAGTTCTGAAAACTCTCGTGAAAAATTTCAATAATATTTGAAGTGATGTCATCTTCGGCAGGACGTTCTGCTGTCTCATAATAATAAGTGCTTCTTGGGATTTGTAGGACTTTGCACATTGCGGATATCAAGTATTTGTGCAGGTTATTCTTGAACACATTTACTTTCATCCTAGTATCAGCGAGGCTTGCGTCTACTTTACCTTAATTTTTCTGTCTAGTTCAGTGTAGCCGATTCAGGGAATAAGTTTAGATAATAAGTGGATAAGGAAAAATGGGTAAAGTTGGGAATGTTTATATTGACTAAAAATTTTGAATAAATTAAAATTTTAGGAGTAACAAAAAGAATAAATTGAAATAAATAAATCAACTAAATTTTGTAATATCAGAAGGAGGGAGAGTTATTGTAATTATATTATCTATTACAGTATAACTTGAGGGCTACATTAGTTTGTATAATTTGATGTGAGGTGTTTGTATGAATATATATAAAAACACGTTATTCACATTTATTGTAATAATTATTGAGTTTGTGCTTTCTTACCTTATCTATAAAATGGTGAATTATAGACTACTGGATATAATGTTTTTTGTTGGAGTATCGTGTTGCGCAATTTTTATTTATTTTTCTAGTTATGGTGGCTTTATTTCAAATACAAGTCAGGCAAAAGTTGCAACAAGTATAGAAGGGGTAAAGGGGAATTTTAAAATGAAGGGGACCTCTTTTTCCTTGAGAGTAAATTTTCTAGTACTTGGTTCAGTTATATTTTTCTTAGGTAGCTTTATTATTGCATTTTGGTATTAAGTATAAAATGTAAAAAAGTGGAATATTTTTCAAAGAGGAGCAATAATTATAATCTGACTTAAAAATAGGGAGTCGTTATTAGGTGATACTCAAAAAGTTCTCTTTAATTCTATTGTTAGCTTTTGCTGTTTTGACGTTTGCATCTAGTCCTGCGGATGCTGCAGCACCAGACAGAATATGGCTAGGGACCAGTAATGGTAATGCGGTATATTACACATCCTATCAGGGTAGTCAAGTATTTTATTCAACATCAGCATACAGTACTAGGTATCGAGGGTATTTAGGTTTCAATGTAACTAAAACTAATGCTATTGATGCTAGATACTATGTTTACGAAGGTTGGTTATATCGTGAAGGTCTAGCTTATCCTGGGCCAGCAATTATTAAACCAGAACAATTATTAATGAATTTAAGATCTTCAAATTAAACTAAAATCTGAATCAAGATTCTTTTACTATTATGATAAAAGTAGGAAAGTCTTGATTCAGATTGTTTTTGTTTTTTATAACTAACTGGTTAGGAGGAGTGATTTCCATGAAGTTAACCTTAAGTGAGGAGGGGAGTTATGATTATATCTGTAAGAAATATACATAAATCCTTCGGTAAAATAAATATACTAAAAGGTGTTTCTTTTTACATTGAAGTACCGCAAATAGTGGGTTTAGTTGGGCCTAATGGTTCAGGAAAGTCTACCTTACTCAACATAATAACGAACCTGTTAGATTCGGATAAGGGAGAAGTTACAATACTAAATAGAAGTAGTAAAGACCCAAACATATTTAAAGAAGTTGCTTTTATGCAAGACAATTCTGTACTTTATGAATACTTAACCGGGTACGATCATCTTCAATTCATTGGGGACATTCATGGTATAGACCAATCTGCAATTAGTTCTGTTGCTAAACGAGTAGGAATGGAATCCTATTTAAATAAGAAGGTAGATAAGTATTCACTTGGAATGAAGCAACATTTGTTATTAGCGATGGCATTATTAATTCAGCCCAAATTATTAATTATGGATGAACCATTAAACGGTTTAGATCCAACCAGTGCTATTAGAGTGCGTAAAATTTTAGTTGAGGAGTATAAAAAAGGAACAACTATCTTACTTAGCTCCCATAACCTGTCTGAATTGGACAAAGTAGCTTCAAAAATTATATTTTTAAATAGAGGTGAAATAATTGAGGAAGATTTTTCTCAATATGAAAAAATTTATTATGATTTATATGTGAGCGACCCAGTTTTAGTAAATAAAATACTAAAAGAAGAGATATTATGTGTAAATGTAGAAGTGTTTGATAACAAGATTCGCCTATATAATAATAGTAAGTCCCCTATAAAAAATGTTCTCAATATACTTCTTCTAAATGATATTGAATTACTTGATATAGAGAAAAAAGTTTTCGGAACCGAAGATAGGTATCGAAAGATATTTGTCAAAAGTGGGGAATAAAATGAAGCTAGTACATTTTGAGCTTAAAAAAATATTTAAACAGAGGAAGTTTTTTTGGTTAGCTATAATTATATTTATATATGTATGCGTTATATTTATTCAAAATTATATTCAACAAGATACTTTGGCTGAACGTGCCAGAGAAGAGGTTTTATCTTTTGAAGGAGAAATAAATTCTATTCAAAGTGAGTTACAAAGAGAAAGTATTTCTAACCCATCAAATAATCTAGTATCTAAACAATTGGAATACTCCAAGGAAATGAAAGCTGCAATCTTTAACTGGAAAACCTCTATACATAATGAAAAATGGGACGAAACTCCAACTTATAGGGCAGAGTTTTTTTCGAATTTAACCGAATTTGTGGAAAGTGGAGGTGAATTTGAATTTGTTAGTGCCTTAGAAATTAATAAACAATATGATTTAAACTTATGGTTATTAGAATATGGATTAGCTTTTGAGGATGAAAATTACCCTATCTCACCACATCTCTTATTAAAGGAAAATACATCTGTCCTATTAGGATTAGCTGGAATTATTATAATTATATTATTATTCGGTAATATTTTAACAAAAGAATATGAGAGCAATACGATTCTTACTATTAAAACACAAAATATTGCTAAATGGAAGATTATATTCTCAAAATATATAGCAATAAATATAGTTACTGTGGTCTTCATAATTATTGTAGTTATCGTTAGTATAATTTTACCACTAATTTTTGGTGCGAAATTGGAAGGGTTATATCCACAATTACTAGTGTCAGATGAAACTTATATAATTATTTCAACAATCTATTACATTTTACGAGTTATATTATTGTTTATAAGTGCTAACGCAATTATAGTAAGTGTTTTATTTTTGTTAAGTATAATCTTTAAAAGAACCTTTATTGCAATAATGACAACAGGTTTTATTCTGTGCATTGGATATATTAATACCGATATGATTTCTATATTACAAACTCCTTTGAATCCATTTTATCTACTCTTTTTTAATGATATTTTACTCGAGATTCCCAAAAATAAGGATTGGATAATTCTGATATCTGCTTTTTTTTGGAGTCTATCGTTATTATTTTTAGCAATTCAAATTTCAGATAAGGGAAAGACTGAAATTTTCCCAATAGAAAAGAAACCATTTAGCAATGGGAAAACTCAGAGGAACCCCTCTCTACTTTGGGGGAACATTAAATTTGAGCTAAGAAAAATTAGTCGAAAAGGTTTATTAGTCCAGTCTCTAATTATTCTGTTAATAATGATAATAATTATCTCTTATGGTTTTTCTAAAGAAGCTAGCCAAAAAGAAGCTAATTATCTATATACATTAAATAAAGAAAAAGATGATTTGGAAAATATTATTATTCCACATTTTGAAGGAGTATTAACAGAATTAAAAGATAACCTAAGGGGTGACGGGGAGTCTGAAGAAATTAAGGGGAGCGCAGGTAAAGACAAAATAATAAATGAAATCGAAGCAACAATAATCCTTGAAAAGGAAAAACTCGCCAAATTAAAATATGCAATTGATAGTTACGCTAAGGACATATATAAACCTATGTATGATTATCAATTATTTATTCTTCAATTCTCTAACGGAGAGTTTGAATCTGGAAATGTAGTAGGGGATTCAATTCGAAATCAAATAGGTCAGTTTACAATGGATGTAAGTATTATGGAAAAAGAATTTTTAAAAGAAAGGGATATCCAACCCGTCTTTCCAGGAGAATATGTCCTCAATACACAACTTACTTGGAAGCAAGAGCAAATCAATTATACTAAGGAAGAATGGATCGAAGAAAATGAGAAGGTTGACAGTAGTGGCCTGTATTCACTCTTACTATATTTCAAGAAATATTATTACTATACTTTAATTATCCTATTATTCTTATTAGGTGCTGGATATTCAGATGAGTTAGGAAAGATAAAAACTTTAAACTTTTTGTTAACTCAACCAAATTCCATAAGAAAATTATATATAGTTAAGATTATTAGCGCTTCTTTAGTGACCATTATTAGTATGTTAGTATTGCTATGTATAATAATTTTTACAGGGACAATGTTTGACCGTTTTGGAGATTGGCAATATCCTATTTTGTATTATGATAGTGTAAAATCTACTAATTCATCTGGTTATGAAGGTTACACACCTGTTGGTTGGTCTACTGGATTCCATTTCATTTCTTTGGGTAAGTATCTTGTAGAGACAATTCTATTGTTTGTTTCTATAATGATATTTGTTATTGTATTATCAATCTTCCTGTCTATATTCTTAAAGAATAAATTTAGCGTATTTTCGGCTACTATATTATTGTTGATTTTAGGTTATAATATTTGTGTAACCTATCTATCTGAAATTTCTCACCTAATTCCATTTACCTATTTTAATACAGCAAAAGTTGCTAATGGGGAATTAAATTTAATATTAGATAACTCAAATATTACAACTGCTACTGGTTGCTATATACTTATATTTTTTACATTTATTATGACTTTATTTGGATATATTTTCTTAACTTTAAAATCGAGAAAAAAAGATTACATATTTGGGGAATAGAATATATAAATATATAATCTTTATTTCTAATTATCTGTTTGGTTATTAAATATAGCCCCCTAAAAGGGGGCTACTGTTATTGGTGCAATTGCCCCGAATTGTAGAACCTGGGACTTTACTCTAATTGAATTACACTTCCTAAGTTGTATCCTAGAATCAGACCAAGAATGGTACAGAGTCCAAGTAATATATTAAATGAACTTATATATATACATCCAAAGAATAATAGTGATTATGAGATGAAAATTAATTTACTAATTAAGATGAACAAGGATCATTTTTATGCTCTCATAATATATTTATTTTACTATCTAATTGTATCGATGATGGAGAAAGATCATCATCCTTTTTTATTTTCGATTATGTTTTTGATAATATTGTATAAAATATACAACTAAAAAAGAGAAGTTGTTAACAAGATGGATATTAAATTAGCTAAGAAAATATTATTTCAATGGGGTGTAGTTAGAGAGCTGGTTCGCTACCGGTGATGTATTATTGAAGAACGCGCTAGACAACATAAAAGAATTCAATAGGTCTTAGAAGGAGCATTCCAACTAGGATCTGTTGTGGTATCTGATATTAACGGTGTTTCATCAAAGGATATGCTTAGAGCTATCGTTAACGGTGAGGAAGATCCTGAGAAACTAGCTAGTATGTCTCGACGATCTATGAAAAAAAAAAGAAGAAATTGAATTAGCTCTTCAAGGATAGGTGAATCCTGAGGAAACTGGTACAAAAAGTGATGACAGAGTGTGACGCAGCAGATCAGCTGGTAATTTACGGAGCCCAAGGATAGCGAAACACCAGATGGGATGACATTGGTCAGCACGTCACGTTAATGCCAGATGGAACATTCGTAACAGGCAGAGACATTAAGGATGATAGTGTAGATTTCAATGACATTCCTGCAGGTATTTCAGGTTTACAATACTGGTTCATTTATGACTGAGATTCTAGGAAACTTCGACACTGGTAATGATAAATTAGAAGGAGCTCAACTCGAGACAATTCTAAAATTGAATCATTACCTAGTAACTGAAGCAGGAGCAGAAATTTTATTCCATCGCGAGAAGGCTGCTAAGTCTTGCCCAGGTACCGGAATTGATAAATCATGGTTTGTACAAGCTGTGATGAATTATACAGCTGGTCAACCTATTAAAGTAGTTGCACCTAAACTCAAGTAAAAACTGAAACAGTTGTTAACTTCTTAAATTAAAGGTGACAAAGGTGCAAGTGTTACAGCACTTCAAAAGAGAATATTAGCTTTAGGTTATAATCTTCCTAAGTATGGAGCAGACGGTCATTTCGGAGATGAAACAGAAGAAGCTGTGAAACAGTTTCAACGTGATCATAATATTAATGATGACGGAATTGTGGGTCCTATCACTTCAAGGCATTTAGGTACCACAAAGCCTAAAAAGAAGGTTCCTTATCCAGGCAAAGTAATAAGTTAACTAAGCCTTTTGTAAAAAATGCAACTGTTCGAATGATTCAACAACGATTAAATGAATTAGGTGTTACAAACTAAAGGTTGATAACACTTACGGACCGATCACGTCCGCAGCTGTTGGTGACCTACAGGAAGAGCGCAGACTTAAAGCGGACAAGATTGTTGGAATAAATACTTGGAATGAAATGTTTAATTAAAGAACAAAATAATAGTCATCATGTTCATCACCTGTCTCACTCTTCGGAGTGGGGCTTTTTTATTAAATGCTCTTTCTAAATTGCGTTTATAACATAAGCATAAATATAACTCATAGAACACTAATCATACTCCGGAAATTACCATCTATGGTTTATTTTTAATACTCTCTGTTGTACCCTTGTACCTATTGATTCACAAATCTTGTTGTCGATCTTTGGAAGAAAAATCATATTGTACTATAAAACACTTTTTTTGACACTACCTTTTATAAGAAGATGTCTAACGGGAAATATGCTAGATTTAACTCAAAGGGACATTATATAGAATATGAACTTTTGGAAGCATCTGGCGTAGAGAAAAGTCCAATAGTACCAAACGATTCAATTGCCAAATTTCACGACAGCACAATTGTATATAAAAATGTATTTCCTGAAGTAGATCTTCAAAATATTACTTTTAATGAAAGTAATAAAGAAGATTTAGTATTACATTCTTACCAAGGGCTTCATATTTTTAAGTTTAAATTAAAAACTGATCTTACAGCAAAAACACAACCAGATGGTTCGATTCAATTTTATAATGATAATGACAAAAGTGTTTTTGTCCTACCAAAACCATTTATGACTGATTCAAACTACAGTGAATCACTCGGTGAAACAGAGACATCACACAATGTTCAATATGAACTTGTAGAAACAAATGATGGATATACACTAACTGTTAATGCAGATCCAGAATGGTTAGGAGATAGTAAAAGGAAATTCCCAGTTTATATTGATCCAACTACATCGACTCTAAATACTGGCACTGATACGTTTGTAATGAGTGCTTATCCCACAACTAACTATGGTTCATCTTCTAGTAAATGGGATGCTAATCAAGGTCAGTATGTATTAAAGACAGGATATTATGATTCAACTACAGGAACAAATTATGCCTTTTTAAATACAGACATTAGTTCAGTTGATAACATGATTATCACTGGTGCAAAACTTAATGTACATGTTACCCATTCAGCCACTAGTATAGCAAATGGTTTATGGTTAGACTCTGTGAGTGGTGGATGGAATCCTTCTACTGTAACTTGGAATACAAAGCCTTCTTCAACCAATATTACTTATGTTAACGTTGTTAAGGATACCTGGGCTCAATTTGATGTTACATCAACAGTAAAAGGTTGGGTTGATGGAACAAAAACAAACTATGGGTTCAAACTCCATACAAACGGTAATGGACAATCATATTGGAAGAAGATAGTGTCATCAACTAATAGTACATTAAAACCTTATATTTCAGTGACATATGAGATACCAGTACCAGAGACTCCCACGGGGAAAGCTCTAAGTTGGGGGAATGGGACTGGATATGTTGAATTCTCATGGAAGGCAGTCCCTGGAGCTTCAAGGTATAATGTGTGGATTTATAATGGGAAAAATTATGAATCTTTCGATGTTGGAAATGCTACATCTTGGTCTACAGCAAATAAAAAAATCTGGCCAACACATTCTGAAATAAACAGTGGTAGATTTGATCTACACCAAGATCAATTAGGAAGTGAACTTCCTATTGATCCATCTCCAGTTTATCGAAATGCAGGAGGTACCTATGGATCTAGAACGAATTACGCTATTAGGGTAAGTGCAGTTTTTCCAAATGGGAAGGAAAGCGCAATGTCAGGTGGATCATCTGTAGCGTTTGTACCTAATATCCCAAATTTAACAAAACCGATTCCAAGTGGAAATAGCTACTCAAATGGCAATGAAACAGGATATGTTGATGTGAAATGGGATACAGTACCTAACGCAACAGGATATAAGATTTGGGTATTTAATGGATCGTATTACGAAGCTCTTGATGTAGGAAATGTTACTTCTTGGTCAACTTCCAATAAGAAAATTTGGCCTACTTCAGCAGAAATCAATGCAGGAAGATATAAGTTGCATTTAACGGATAATTTAGGATCTGAATTGCCGTTAAATCCATCAAGTACTTATGCAAAAGCAGGAACTAAATATGCAACTGCAACAAACTATTGGTTTAGAGTAACCGCTTATAATTCTCAAGGAGAAACAGTACTATCTGACCCATATACTCCTTATTTGCCCAATTTATCTATACCGAATACTCCAAATGGACAAGCTTTCCGGGATAAGGAGGGTTTAGAGACAGGGAATGTTGTATTAGAATGGGAACCAATAGCAGGTGCTACTGGATACAAAGTTGCAGTCTGGAACGGAATTTCATATGAATACTTTGACGTTGGTGAAGCTAATTATTGGTCTACCATAGAAAAAGGTATTTGGCCGACTCCTGAGGAGGTTCAAACTGGAAGGTATAAATTACACCATGATGGTCTTGGTGCTGAGCTACCTTTATCTCCGTCATCAACTTATTCTAAAGCAGGAACTACTTATGCTAATAATGATAACTATTATTTCAGAATAGTTGCATATGATTTAAATGGAGAGACCATTTACTCTCAGAATCCTTTAATGCTAACAATACCTGATACTACACCACAGCAAGATGAATTACTTGATCAGGGTATCATATATAAAGAAGATATTACTTCTTATGAAGAAGAGTTGAATGATAATGGAGAAAACAATGCTCACATTAGTGCAGTTAATGATGCAGCAGAAGAGGAAATTACTCAGCAAGGATTCATAACATTTGAGGATTATGCTCTATTACAAGAAGAATTAGCACCGCAAATGGTACAAACATCATCAACCACATCTACGTCTGATGGGGAAGATATTTATTTCACAGATGGAAGTGTCATATCAGAGGAAGAAGCACTGGAAATAGAAGCCATGGCTCTGGAATACTATAACTACTTCAAAACAAATAATATAGATCCAACTACTGAATCAGTTGATACTGCTGTAACAACTCAAGCTGTAACAACAACCCAAGCATTAACTGTTTTGAAAAATATGGGATTAAACTATACCTCAAAGCAACTTGCTACAAGGTTAGCTACATTAGGAATTCTTGCCGGATTAGATGGACCACTTCCTATTGGAGATTTTATTGCTTTAGTAGCAGGTGTAACTATAGTAAGTGTTGATGCTTACAACTATCATAAGAATAGGACAGCAATTAAAAATAATATTGGAACTAAAGAAGGAAGAAGATTTTCAAGTGCAGCTGCACGTGCAATTGAATATACCTACTACACTAGACATCATGTGAGAAATGGTTATAGACATTTCGTAGCCATCCCAAGATCCAGTGATGGTGGAGGTATATACGTAGGTAGCCCTTTAACAGTTAAACAAGCGAATTTACGAGCTTTATGGGGCCAGGATACTTTTAGCGTTCACAATAATTATGCAAGAAATGTTGCTTATGCACCTTTCGGTAGAGGTTTATGGGAGAATGCACATACTAGTAACGGAAGATACCCAAATAATTTACCTCATTGGCATGCGTTAAAAATAAATCAATATGGCCAATGGGTACGACATAAGGGGCATCATTTTTATGCTAATTTAATTGATACTAGTTGGTATAACTGGTAGGAAGGGGCTTAAAATGAACCAATTATTTCTTCAAAAATTTGATGAATTACACAGCAAGTCTTTATTTCAGGCGTATAGAAATAAATTTGTAATTTCAAGTGAACCAACTAATTTTTGGAGAAGGTACCCAGATGTTTTAGAGAGATCTTTGAGAGATCATAAACAGGTAATTAATGAGATAAAATCTCTAAATGTAGAAAAGTACTACTTTTTTTATTTCATTGGAAGCCAAGCTGATGCTAAAGATAGGTCAGATGTATTTGAGGCGACCAGTGATCAAATAATAAATGCTCTAAAATTAGATCGAAAAGTACCTCAAGATTTTTATGTTTTTGATGATTCTTTTAGTTGGACGATTGTTAGTTGTCACGAACCTTTTGATGAGTATGGACCATTTGGGAAATATCACTATGCTATAATCCGAGATAGTTAATACATTTTACAAAACTTTAACTCTAATGGGAACTTCCATAGAAGTTCCTAATTACTTACATTGGACCAAGTGAGTAAAATGTCCAACTAAGAAACAACAGATTACAGGGCTTAAAAATGGCATAAAAGCAGACAAAATAGTCGGTATAAATACTTGGATGAAATGTTTAATTAAGGTCTATACTATTAGTCCACCAAGATTCCGCGCATAAATTGGTGAAGCCCTACTCTTCTCGGAGTGGGGCTTTTTTTTGTTTATATTTATTGAAGAAGGAGAACACTAAATAAATGTAGAAATAATTGTAAGTGAATTTATGAGGTGACTATATGACAGCTGAGATAGCAATACTGAATAGAATGGGAATAGCTCTAGCAGCAGATAGTGCAGTTACAATTGGAAATAATGAATCACAGAAAGTATATAATACTGCAAATAAATTATTTGCTCTTTCAAAGAATCATCCTATCGGAATTATGATATACGGGAATGCCACTTATATGGGAGTACCTTGGGAAATCATAATAAAATCCTTCCGTTCCCATATAGGAAGTGAAAAATATAGTGAATTATCAAGCTACTGCGATTCATTTTTCGATTTTCTTATTAACGACGGGAGGTTTATTAACAATTCTGCAGAGAACGAAAGAGTACAATTTGCATTTACTAGTTTCCTACTGGATATACTTAGGAAGGTAAATGAAAGACTTGATTCAGAACTTGAGACAGACAAACCTGACGAAAAAACCGTGATTAATTACATGATTGAGAGTTTTAGTGCTGTTCTTTCTTCATTAAAAGAATATCGATTTCTAGAGGGATTCGATTCTACATTTATTGAAGAGTTTATGGAGAGACATCGAGAAAATATACTCAATGTGATTCATGAAAATATCTTCTTAGAATTACCTGAAAATACATATAATGAAATACTTGAAATTGCTGCCCATATGTTTTCAAAAGGAATATTCACTGAGACTTCAGGGCTAGTAATTTCAGGGTACGGTGAAAATGAGATCTTCCCATCACTGTATGATTTTACTATTGATGGGTTTTATTGTGGCAGACTAAAATATATTAAACGTGATCCAACAGTTATTTCATCGGCAGATGAGGAAGGAAAGACAACTGCCTCTATTAGACCATTTGCTCAAAAGGAAATGGTTTATTCTTTCATGGAAGGGATTGATCCATTACTAAATGACGTAATTTCGGATTGTGTAGAAGATATTTTTTATCAATTACCGGAACTAATTGAAGAGAAATTAGGTAATAAATATACTAATGATGAAAAAGAAGTAATTAGAGATTTGGGCATATCAGTTGTGAGTGAGTTCAATGACATTCTAGAAAGAGTTAAGGCAAATAAATTTATAAACCCTGTTGTAGAAGTTGTACAACTCCTTCCAAAAGAAGAGTTAGCGGCAATGGCTGAAGCCCTAGTAAACCTAACATCTTTTAAAAGGAAGATAACTAAAGAAACTGAATCAGTAGGAGGTCCTATTGACGTTGCGGTAATTTCAAAGGGTGATGGGCTTATTTGGATAAAAGAAAACATTACTTTAATCCAGATTTAAATCACCATTATTTCAAAAATTTGTGATAAGGTGTGTGATTACTTTTGGCTTCAACTGTTCATATTAGTTATGCAGATGCAAAGAACAGATACTTTAAAGTTCCAGAAAAACTAAAAGAATATTATCGTATTAGGAAGCAAGATGAAGACCTTGGAAAAGAAATTGCAAAGGAAATTATTAAGAATATCAATAATAAAAAGTAAAGCTAATTTAGATAAAAAGGTTAGTGTTTCATTGGAGGCGTTTTTTTGGATCCATTAAGTCTTGAAAAACTTTATGAAGGTGTTACAAAAGGATTAAAAGAAGTTACATGGTTCCCGGAAAGTTTGGCAATTTTAGTAATACTCTTCATATTAGTAGTAGGAACTATTGTTACATTTAAAGTAGCTAGAGGCGGACAAGAATTAAGTTTATTTGGCGGAGCTATCAACTTAAAGCCAAATCTAGATGTATTAAAATTAAAAGAGCAATTTGAAACATTGAATGAGTATGATCGATTAAAGTCAAATGTTTTAAAGCTTCTAAACCAAACATACTTGACCCTTCCTAGTTTAGAATGTTATAAAAGTAATGTCGTAAAATTAGAAAGAAATTTAAATTTATTTTATGATTTTTTTCTTCCAGGAATAATTAGTACTATAACAAAAGAAAGAGATAATCAGCATCGAATTGCAATTTTTATTAAAGATAGTTCTACATTAAAAATCCTTAGAGGCAATGGTTATTCTCTAGAAGGATTAAAAAGGCTTAGTTTGAATGTTCACAATAGTAAAGCCGGGCATGCATTCATAAATAATATTGCTTATTTTAATAATAATCTTACAGCTGATCCATCTTATGTTAGGAATCCTAAAGCTACAAAGGAATATAAGTCGCTTTTATGCGTACCTATAGTGTATAATGAAGATGTAATTGGAATCCTTAATATTGATGGCCTGAAGGAAAATTCATTCGATAAGGATGACGCTGATTATATAACTTATTTTGCTAATGCACTTGCACCAATTTTAAAACTACAGCTGGAACATACTGAGATTACGATTTTTGAGGAGGAGGAATTACATGTACGTTGAAAGAAAAAACCTCAAATTAAGAAGTATGTACGAATCTGGTAATATTTCATCTCAGGAATTCTTAGAAAAACTCTTCAGTACAAGAGAAGGGGACCGGAAGAGAAGAAATATTGAAGATAAGTTTAATAAAATTAAAAAGAAATATCTGAACAGATAGTTCTACCTTAAAAATAACCCTAATCAATCGATCAGGGTTATTTTTAAGAAAAAGGTGTACGTAATACAAAAAGAAGGATTAAGATAGATAAAGTTATCTGTGTTAATATTGTTTATAGATATAATATTGCTATAAATGACTTACTTGCGGCTGGAAATAAACACCATTTCCGTCATATGTGCCCTGCAAGCCTGGGCAAACTCTTACGATTGATAGTTAGAAGGAAGCGTTTATACGTTTCCTTTTTTATTTTGACTTTAAGTAGGATAATAGGCAGTAATCTTATGCCAAAATAGGGCTATTGTTGAGCACCAATATTACGAATTGTTTAAACTTAACTATAAAAGACAAACTTATTTAGTGTGTTGCTCGATCCCAAATACTACCTTCGTTTTTTAGTTCTCCGTGCTCATTTACAAATGCTTCCTAAAAAAGTATCAATCTGTATAAAAGTACATATTATGGATCATAAAAATAGTATTTTAGTATATTTTTAGTCTTATATTTGTTATGTAAATTTTTACATTATTACTAAGGGAGGTATTTAATGTTTAAAATTAAAAGAAGTAGCTGGTGCAGAACAGGCAGACTTCTCTTAAAGGGAGGGTTAGTTGAAGAAGAAAGGGCATAACATATTAGTCATATAAATATGTTATGCCCTTTAATTTATAATATCCTTTTTTTAAATAAGAATATATTAGACTTCATTTTATTTTGTTGGACCTCTTGCAATTTAAAAAAATTTAGGATTTATATGTGACTTTAGTCACGATTCAACCATTGCATATAAACTTCGTCCATTGTTTTTTCTAAGGTTTGGTCTTCGGAAAAACGAAAACTCAATGAAGTATCGTCTATTTTTCCGTGTAATTCGGGTATTAGTAATGCTGCTTTTTGGTTATTTTCAGGGGTTCTTTGGGCTGGACTGCCATCTTTTTTATATCCGTTCCTTCTGATCCCAATGCAATATCTACCAGGATTGGGCTCTGTTCTATCCAATGATGTTAAGACAGCTTCCTTCAAAACTGGATCATTATTAGCACTTATATGATCTGGGATAAATGTTGCAAAATGACCTGTAAACTGTTTTAGTATATCACCAAGATTGTAGCCATACTCAATACCAAAAAACGCTCTAAATGATTTCTTATCAGAGATATGTATTTTGTATAGAGTGGCGTAGGTCGAATAGCTTTCCGTCATTTGGGGTCTCTTGAGGAACTCCAGCCTGACGATAGCATAAGGATCTTCCTTACTTTTTGAATCTGGATACACTTTTACAAGTACAACAAAGTCTTGTTGTTTATACGTAAATAGGAAAGCATCTACAGTCCAAGAATTGGCCTTTAATTGATCTCTAATGACTTTTAGATTCCCTAACACCATATACTATCAAATCCTTTCATAGAATGTTATTGAAGGTTGTTTACATCTTGTGAGTATAGTGTTACTGTCCTATGCCTGACTTTAATATGTTAGTATCTGTTTTCCTTACACTCCGCATAAATTGGATCATTTGAAGCACAGTTCACTCGTTAAACAGCAATATATTCATATCTTATAAAAAATATAAATTTCTGTAAATTGATAAATATGTTGAATCTTAGGGAAGATAAGTTTCTTAAAGTTTATAGTCTTATCTACTATAGTCATTTTTTATTCAATCTATAGCCAAAAATATGGATGAGCTTTTCACTATTTGAATGGAGGTTACTACAATGAGTTGAGGGAACACTCTATTATCTTTTCTCCCCTAAATATTAGGGAATTAATGTTGAAATTAAAGTGGATGGTGTTATTGGATTTCTTTACTACAAGAAGTAATAGTAATCGTTGACGTTTCCTATTGGTAAATACTTTGTCAGCTAGTGATGAATTTCGTGCAAACTGTTGAAAAAAACATGGCAGAGATGGTACATTCTTGTGGCTGTAATCATAAGGAATCATTTAATGCTTTGAATTGTCAAATCCACTTGCTTTTTTCTCTTAATGTTCTCTTTTAATTACTTTATTATTTTCAAATTTAACAAATGAGTAATATTAAAACTCTTTTAACGTTACCTAAAGTAGAGGATTCGGATTCAATAAAAAATGCATTAATCCTTTTGGATTAATGCATTTTTCATCTTTAACAAATTTGTCAATTATTATGGGATGTATATTAGTGATAATGCTCCACGATAAAGGAACTATTTGCAATTAAGTAAGGGTTTTCTAAGGAGTACTATAGTATATTTTTAAAAGTTGTAATTAATGGCAGTTTATTCTTTCTCATTTCGTCTGCAATCCAAGATATACTAATTTGAATGTCAGAAGGATACAATTCTTCATTACAATTAGAACACTGAAGGACTGGGACATTGAGAATTTGATAAGTATATCCATTTTCATTCCATCTAATTGCTTCGGTTTTTTCTTCAATTATTCCACCACAACTACACTTAACCATTTCTGCAACAGCTCCCATATTTATCATCCTCCTTAAATAACATTATAACATAAAGCATTAACCCGTATACGATTAATGCTCGACATGTCTTTCATGGCTTATAATTCTAGCTTTAAAATCCTCCAATTGTTGTCGGATTTTAGTATCTTGTGACAACTTTTGTGTTAATTTCCCTATATGATCATTGCAAACAGTAATAACTTTGATAGTCTCATTCCCAAATCTCTCAAAAGAAACTGACACTTTAAATTCTTCCTTAAGGTAGGTGTGTAGCAATGTATAAACTAAATTGCTTTTACCTTTCCATTCCGCATCTTCATCCACAATTTCACTGTCAATTACTAGTCGTACAACTAATAAAACACTGTCTAGGCTAGGAGGGATGGATTCTGAACTCATTTTATCAACTCTGACTGCAACTCTAGCTCGTGCATGCTTTGTAAATGTAACTGTTCCTTCTTTAAGTAATGCTCTTTCATCTTGGTTCTCTAATAAACTATTCTTATGAGCTAAGACAATTTCACGTTGCCATTTTTGTAAAGATATCTTAACACCTGATTCTAAGTCTATAATCTCTTGAGCGTTAAACTGTGAGGCAAAAGATGAAATTTTGTCTAATTGTTCAGTGTTTAGATCAATAATGTCATCAATAGTAATTACTCTATCTTTTGATTTTATCTTATGTTTCATCTTGATTCACCTCCAATGCTCTACTATTCTATCATATTCGACAAAAAAGTAGAAGATTAGAGTTTTTTTCATACAAAATTCACCCCTTGTTATATAATTATTAAAACTTGAAGGGGGTCTTTTACTTCATTTAATTTAGAGAAAATCTCTCAGACATTTGTATGGTAAAGTTAATTATTATAGAAATGTACTGAATCATAATCCAAAAATTAATATGTTTATTTTAGAATCAGAATGGCTAGGAGGGATGTTCATTTATTAATATTTACCATAAATCAAATATAATAGTTTTTTATTATCCCTAGAAATGTTATATATTAACATTTTAATTTCCAATTATATAAATGTATAAAGAATGATGGATATATCCAAAACATTATCTCGAATTCCCATTCAGAAAATAAAGATGATTAGCAAGTTTCCTTTTACTTTCTCCCTTGATTAATTCCCCCACTAATATTTAGTCTCTTGACAATTTAAGTAGTATATCAGAATTTCAATCTTACTAATGTAAGCCTGTGTACATATATCTTTACTAGTTTCAACTTGTGAGAGCCCAAGTCTTTCAGGGTTTCCTTTATTTATCTTTGATATTAATACTAGGTTTGGATAATCAGATTTATGGAACAGTCAACAAATTGAAGATAACGAAAAAATGTTAGTTTTTAGCCGAGCAGTGTATGATGAAAATAAAAGTTTTGCAATTAATAAAATTACAGGATTTATAAAAAATGAAGAGAGTGAGATGTATTATCGATTCGAGGAAACTCTCTATAATACTATTACAAAATATCAAGGGTAGTTGAATTATTACAAAATAGTGGATTTAAATCTATTGAAATAAGAGAGGCATATAACATAGATAAACGTGTGATTGAACCTGAAAAAGAGGCAAGAATTATTTTCATTTGCAAAATATAAAGGAGGAAATAAGGAAATAATGGAGTTCAGTTCTATTACACCTAAAGTAAAATCAGAAAGCCTTCTTGAGTATGATTTAACATTTTGGAGTGAAGAATTTATTCAAACTACACTTATACCAAATGCAAAAATATCAAGTGGTTCTAAGATACTACTTGCAGGATGCGATGTAGGTTCTCTTGGGAGATTGATAGCAAAAAATATCCCTAATGTTGAAATAGTTGGTGTTGACGAAAGTTCTTCTGCACTCGAAGTAGGAAAAGATTTGAATGCCCATAAAAAAATAAACAATATACACTATTAACGGAGATGTATTAGAATTAACAAAGTTGTTTGGGGAGGAATATTTTGACTTTGTTTTAGATGATGGAGTATTGTCTTGTTTTCCTAACAAGGAATTAGAGAATAATGCACTTGATCAAATAATTAGGTTACAAAATCCGGGGGAGTTATTAGTTCATTCCAAATTGATTATTCGGCTATGATGTATGGGACTGAAAATCTAGAGGTACATGATGCGGGGTACAAAATCCACAGGGCTCATATAATTGCTGCATTAAATGAGGATAACCCCCATGATAGGCGAAAATTAATTATTGCCCCTCAAATCCCTAAAATGTTCTGGGATAAGGGATTGCAGAATATAAGATTTTATCCGTATTTACCACCGGAACAATTTCCTCCATATAAAGAGGATGATTTAACATATATTGATAGAAGAATAAAAATGTACACAGATGTTACCCCGGAAAATTTAATAGAATTTAAAATTATGCTTAAAGGTGGTTTAGATAAAAAGGAAATAAAAAATTGTTTCAGTGTCCTAAAACAATATTGGGAAGAAAGAAAGCTTTAATCTCTAAACCAAGAGTTTCCAACTTTATTAACACAAGTATTCTTATTAACGTTTGGCGAAAAAAGATAAAACTTTTCAATATATACGAAAATTTTTACACTAACACAGAACGGTAGGTTAATATGTATGAACTATAAATTCTAAGCATCTGTTGTCATGAGACAACAGATGCTTTTTTATAAAAAATGTATATATCAATGATCTTAAAAATATTGATGTATAAATTTAGATTGAATGTATCATATGTTAGGAAAAAAATAATACTAGTAGTATTTTAGATAGAATTTTTGCATCTCTTTTAAAATAAGTTTTTGATCCCCATAAACTTCTTCAAGAGAGGTGGTTGTCCTTTCATTAACCTCTTCTAATTTGTATCGAACACGTCTATCAATATATTCAAATGTTCTCAATAAGTCAATAAATTCATTAAACTTGATTACACCAAATTTTTTAATCAGGAAATAAACTAATAAAAAACCGTGATTATAAATTGCTCTACCATCATTATAAGAAAGATTATTTAATTGGTTAATATCATAGAACTTATCATCTGTTTTTTTTAATAGGTCTTTAAGATATCTTTCTACTTGCTCAGATGAAGTAATTATTTTTTTATCTTTATGTACAAAGTAGTTTTCAAAGTAAACCGCTAATCCTTCTTGGATATAAAGTGAGGCATTGCCGTTAGTCTTATCTGATAGCATCATATGACATAATTCATGAACTATTATTTGGAAAAGTGTTTCATATTTATATTCAGAGGTTTCCGGTATATAGATTTTAATCGACTCATCCATTTCGCTCCAACCATAGACAGAAAAAGTAGGGATGGAAATTGATATTTCATCGAGGTTACTATAGATTTTTATATCATTACTTTTCGGTTCCCAATTGAATATATTCATATATATTAAGGTTACTTCATTAATAAAACTATGTACGTATAATGCTGAATCCTTATTATATGGCAGATATTTTATTACATACAATCCAGTTTTTTTAATTTCGAATGGTAGATCATCTATTACCCATCTATTTTCCTTGTTTTTCTTTATTGAATAAACTACTCTTAGTGATTTGTGCTTACCTGAAGAATCATATATTCCCATAATAAAAGACATTAGTCCACTATTTTCGGAATGTAAATTTATGTAATCAATCGAACATTTAAATGAATATTCATCTTTTAATCTAAATTTTAATTCTCTAAACCATCTCTCTTGTTCTTTATAAAAACGCACATTTAGGCTATTTTGGAAGGTCAAAAAATACTCTTCATTTAGGGAGTCAATACTACTAATATAGTCATTAAAAGTGTTTGATAATTCCACGGTAGGGTCGACACTATCTTTCTTCAGATAATTGTTCATTAGTTTAACATCCTTTTTTAATTTTTAAATTTTTAACAAATAATGAGATAATAGTAAAAATATGCTATATTTAGAATAAATAAATTATAATAATATTTCAAACATTTTCAGGGGGGTTATTAGTGAATTACACAATTGAATGTAGAGACCTAAATAAGATATTTGTGGGTGATGGTATTAAAACTTATGCATTGAAAAATATTAATGTTCAATTTAATAACGGTGAATTCGTTTCTATTGTGGGAACATCTGGCTCAGGTAAGTCTACTTTGTTAAGTATTTTAGGTACTTTGGACCTACCTACTGATGGGGAAATTCTATATGGGGGAGAGAAAATTAGTTCGAGGAATAATAACACTATAGCAGATTTTCGTTTCGAAAATATAGGATTTATCTTCCAGCAATTCCATTTGATACCAACTTTAACTGCACTAGAAAATGTAATGTCTCCTCTCTTTGGAAGAAAGGTATCTTATGATAAAAAGGAAAGAGCTATGAAAATGTTAGAGAGTGTGGGACTAAAGGATAAGGTGAATTCTCTACCATCACAATTGTCTGGAGGGCAACAACAAAGGGTCGCAATCGCTCGAGCGTTAATACACGAACCGAATTGGTTGCTAGCAGATGAACCAACAGGAAACTTAGATTCTGAAACTGGAGAAACCATCTTTAAAATCCTTAATGATTTGAATAAAGAAAAAGGGTGTGGTGTAATCTTTGTAACTCATGATCCTGAATTAGCCAAGAGAGCGGATGTACAAATCGAAATGAAGGATGGACAAATTATTAGACAAAATAGGGTGTCTAGTTATGCTTAGGTTTATATGGAATTCTTGGTGGAGAAATAAAGAGCGATTTATACTATTAATAGTTGGGGTACTAATAATAAGTACTGGCTTAAGTTATTTGGTAGGAATAACTCAAGCTACAAATGGGACAATCACTGATGAACTACAGAAAAGGTGGGAATCTTCTTATCATATCGTTGTTCGTCCGGAAGGTAGTAGGAGTGTAACAGAGGATAAAAAGTTATTAGAGCCTAATTACCTAAGTGGTCTTGAAGGTGGTATAACTTTAGAACAGTACGAAAAGATTAAATCCATGGATAGTATTGATGTAGCCGCTCCTATTTCAATGATGGGATATGTATACAATTCAGTACAACTTGATAAACTGAACATCACTGAACCAGGAGTGTACAGATTAAAAATTACGGAAAAAACGAATACTGGGGTTGACATAGATACAACCAGTGGTAACTTGTATTTTACTAGAGGGGCGTGGCAACCCGATGGTACGGGGAAGGAATATGGAGCATCACGATTTGAAGGAGAACTTGATTTTGGAACCAATGTAATGCTTGCTGGTATAGATCCAGAACAAGAATCAGCATTGGTTGGAATTA
This sequence comes from Bacillus sp. BGMRC 2118, assembly GCA_008364785.1. GTDB lineage: Bacteria > Bacillota > Bacilli > Bacillales > SA4 > Bacillus_BS. Next base: position 128,591 of record VTTJ01000006.1, read on the forward strand.
ATGAAGCGATGGTAGAAGGAAAGAACAGTCGATTCTTTACTTATGAAGATAAACCCAAAGTAAAAGAAGAAGATGGATTAATCGATACAGAGATTCCAGTGATTGTGAGTAACAAAGAATTTGTAGATGGGAAAATTACTTATAGCATTGAGAAGTTAGACTTACCATTTGAACTTTCAGAACAAGTAGATACAATGGAAAAAGTTAAACAGAACGGAGGGAAGGAGTATTTAGAAAAGCAGAAGGGGATTGAAGTAGAAAAAAGGGAATTTAATACACAAGAGGCACACAAAAAAATTGTTGGAAAGTTATCTGAAGGTTCGTTAGATGGCATTAATACATTTCATTGGATGCCTTATAAACCCTCACCAGTGACTTACCGCCCGGTTTCAAGTCCTTATCCTGAACGTTGGCCGTTTTCATATGAAGTAGAACCGTATGAAGTATCGGAAGACTCACAATTAGCAATAGATCAATCATATAGACCAGTTAAATTATTTAGTGAGGATAGTTCAGGGTGGAAACGGTTACAATTTAATTTTAAAGGAATATTTGATCCAAGTAAATTGAACATCTCAAAAGACCCACTAACAGAACTACCTATGGAGACTTATTTTCCATCAAAAGCTCAGTGGGTAATAGATAAAGAAAATCAGCCTGTAAATCCACCAAAAGAGATGAAACCATTAAATAATCCATACGGTTTTTTAACTAAACCACCGCTCATTCTAACAACAATTGATGCAGCTGCTAAGGTCCTAGGAAATAAACCAATCTCTGCAATACGTGTTAAAGTATCGGGTGTAGAAAAACTAACCGATGAAAGTGAACTGATACTTCAACAAGTTGCAAAAAGAATAGAAGAAGAAACTGGCTTAATTACAGATATTACGCTGGGTTCTTCTCCACAACCTGCTTTAACTCATATACCAGGGATTGAAGGTAAATCGAATTTAGGATGGGTCCAACAGCCATGGATTAAACTTGGTTCATCCATTACCATTTTCCAAGAAACAAAAGTTGGGTTTTCTGGGATTATAGCAAGCGTAATATTAGTTGCAATAGTTTATGTTTTCTCTTCAAATCTAATCATGATGTTTTCTAGGAAAAAAGAATTCGCGGTATTATTATCATTGGGATGGAGACCTAGTAAACTATCAAAGCTATTATTTATTGAGTCGACAATCTTAGGAATTACTGTATCGACTATAAGTTGGACAATATTGGGTTTCTTTTTTCTGACGAATAACATAGATACTTCTGGATGGAGAGTCCTATTGATTGGTGTGTTTGGCCTAATTATCTATTGGATGGGAATGATTATTCCTGCAATTCTTGTAAAACGGATAAAACCATATGAAGCAATGAAACAAGGAGAAATCTCAAAGCAACATAAAAGAATAACACGAGCACAATCCATTGTAGGCATGACGTTTAACTATTTAGTAACGATGTGGAAAAGAACAATTCTATCTATTGTTTCAATTGCTTTTCCTACTAGTCTATTAATCTTCTTCTTATTTATAACTTTCCATCTACGTGGAGTTATGTATGCCACATGGTTGGGAGAATTTGTTGCAATGGAAGTTGGAACCATGCATTACATTGCAATGGGAGTTGCTATTTTAATTGCAATCTTAACCACCGCCGAGATCATTTGGCAAAATGTTTCTGAAAGACAATCTGAAATCGCTGTACTAAAGGCATTAGGTTGGCAGAATAAAAATATCAGACTTTTGGTTTTACTTGAAGGCGGCTTAAGTGGTTTAATGGCAGGAGTCATTGGTCTAAGCTTATCATTCGTTATTATATGGAGTGTATATGGCCAATTTCCAAGTGAAGAACTATTATTCTTATGTGGGACTTTACTTATCCCAATTGCAACTGGTATATTAGCAGCTTCATTACCTGCTGAAAAGGCGGTTAAAATTCAACCTTATCAAGGTTTACAAGGTACAATTAGTAATTCACAAAAAACCGAAAAACGGTTTAAGTATGTATTCGGGATGACTGGAGCAGGTTTAATTGTAGCTGTATTAATTTTACTTATCTATTCACTTCCAGATACCGATGGCTCTCAAATGACTAATACTCGCACCCCTTCCGAACAAGATAAGACGGAAGGTGAGGTAATAGAAGTTTATAAGAATACTAACGAAGATGAGGAATCGAATAGTTCAGAAGGAAAAAAGGATATTATTGATCAATATTTTGAAGAGGCATGGAAAGAAAGTAAGTTAGGAGAGCAATTAGACCCAAACAAAGATGGAAGTGAAGTTTTTACGTTTGGAAATTTAGTTACTCCACCTTCTGATATTATAAAAGAAGATATTGAATCGGAGTTAATAACAATTCCGCTTACGTTTGAAAGAGGACAAATAAATGAAATGCCTAATGGTAGTATTTTTTATAAACCATACTTTAGAATAGTTGATGACAAAGGAAATGAGTATCGCCCAATAGATATGGAAATAAATGGTAGGGAAAATTGGGATCAAAGTTTCAATTTAAGAGCACCTGGAAAAGCGGATGTATTATTAACTTATGAAATTCCCAAAGTGACAAATCGTTTGATATTAGTATTGGATATTGATGGATTTGAAGTTGGAAATATAGTAGTAAAAATTAAGTAAATCTTTGTTGATCTATGAATAACTGATAATAGATAGAAAAAACACTTGAAAGGGGAATCGTTTACTTTTCAAGTGTTATTTTTTAAAATTATTCTCTGATGAGTAGATATCTAAATAGTGAATTTATAATAATTCTAATAAATCATAGATTACATCACATCTTTTAATTTAGTCTTAGTAAAAATCTCTTTCAAACTAAAGTAGTCTAATGAATCTTTAGTAATTGCATTTGCGAGGATATGTCGTGCTACTTCGTAGGTAGAAAAATACCTTCAGTTGCATGTGCAGCATACTGTTCTACGTATTGCTTTTCACAAATAAGTACAACAATGATTTCCGCATCATCTCCGAGGTTTTTATTCAGTTTAACCCATTCGTAATGGAAGCTTGTCTGCCTAATATCATCGAGTGGTATAGGCGGTTCAGGGTTGACGATATTTTTATTTTAACCTCAAACACTGGCCAAATTGATGCCATGTGCCAAACTGAATCTGGTGTTCCCTTTCATTGGGACGTTCTGTACTAAATCCAAGAAACGTACCTAGATCGTGAGTAGCCACACTAGGCATTTATTCTCCTACCATTGTCCATTTTTCAAATGTTTATCAGTTTATTCTGAGTCCGAAATTTAATGAATCAGATTTTGGATTAGATATAATAGGGGTATTTATTATACTTTAAGTTTGTCATTACTTGTCTTATATATTCTATAATTTACTTGATAAAGAGATACTCTAACTACAAAACTAAAGCTTAGTATCCACAGTAAGCTAAGTTTAACTATTTAGATTAGTAGGACCTCAGTTAATTTACGAAGGTAGAAGGTAATCATTGAATTTAGTAACTCAAAAATCCTCTATATAATATTCTGGACATAGATAGTTATTGAACGATTTTATCTAAAAATATAATAACATTTAGTCTAAAAACGGTAATCTACTCATAACGTTAAATAGGATTGTGTACCCAAAAGCGTTAATCCTAAAGGATAACGCTTTTTTGTGTGCAAATCATGTATATTTATCGATAAACCAAATATGATCATGAAAAAACACCCCTAATAACTAAGTGGGTGCCTTACAAATTAAATAAAAAAGATTTATTTATAGTCTTTAGCATGATTCCTTTATACTTCCTTTAAAAGGTCAATATAGTTTGGAAGTTTACCTAATAAATATCGAGCAACTTCTTTATCTGTTGCATTATTAATAGTGGTAAGTTCTACTGCATGGAATGATCGACTAATAGTTTGATTTATTTTTGCAACTTCTCTACTATTAGCAGCAAGAACCGAACATGCATCATAAGGAGAAATTAAAATATCTGGTCGCTTAGGAAAGCCAGTACAAAAAGCAGTATTATAACCAGGGTACTTTCCCTTTAAAATCCCTTCATACATAAAAGCTCTAACTGCTCCCTTACTCCAAAATGATTTAAGTTGCTCCTCTGCAAGAGAATCTGTAGAAGCAGCTAAATCATCACATCTTTTATTTCGTTTTCTATCCAATGCAGCTCTTCCTGAACCACCTTGACCAATTCTTGTGTGTTCCAGCAAACTGTCCAAAACATTAAGAGCCAACTTTTGAGACTCTTCAGCTGCTAATAATTTCTTAGCCCAATCATTTGAAAAGATAATTAATCTTAGAGTCATCTCCGATTCCAACATCTGACAATCATCTTTTTCACCAAGAACATTTTGGACATATTGTTCGGGAATCGTATACAGAGCAACTAAATCTTTATATTTATAGTCTGCCTCTTCTAGATACTTACCAGCTAATGTACTTGCAATTTTGTTTGCTTCTTGGAGATTTTGAGTTATAAGAACAAAAGATAATAAGGATTTATTTGCAGGTCTTCCAGTTCTTTGGTCAGAGTCTGCAAATGCATCATCTACCGCCTCAAATGTCTCCGGAAATGTAGTATCTCCACTAAGGATGTCATATAATTTAGACTTATTTTCTGGTGATGTTTTATCAATACAACTCCAATACGAAACGGGATTTAATCTATTTATGTTTCTCCTAACAATATTCTCTTTATCTGTTGAGGTTGGTATTTCAAGGGTCTTAAATTCACACATTCCTTTATGCTGGGTTTGACATGTCTCATAAAAAGTTGATAAATATTGTTCATCGTTACCAAGTATAATAAATAAAGTTTTTCTTAAATCTCCCCTCGCTAATCTTACGAACTGCTGAGCTACATGAGTTGCAACCGAAGATTGTCCTTTCTTTTCAATAAAGTCACTCTCATTCATCTCAGCTAATGATGCGCCAAAATATGCTCTTTCTGCATTATCTGCAATTACAACCTTAATGCGGTCATTTTCAGCATTTCTTTGTGAGATATCTTTCACCCAATTTTTGTTATCGGTAGCATCAATTAAATCAGCATTTTTTGTAATAGAGATTAACTCTTCCAAATTTCTTCCAGGTTGAGTTACAATACGGTGCCATAAGTTATTCTTATTATATTCGAGTTCCCCTTTTTGAATGTGGGCTTTTGTAATTTCATAATCATTTTTAAGTTTGTCGGCTAACATTGTTTTACCCACACCTTGGGGTCCAAAAATTGATAAAGCATATGAAGAGTTACGGACAACAACTCTTTCAAATGACGTTTTTAAAAACGAAATGAAATCATCCCAATGATCTAAATAAATTCTATATGATGATTGAAATTTTGGATTAAATCTAATGTCCTCCGCTCTGTCTGGAAATAATATTCGCTTGTATACCATAATTAGATCCTCCTCCCTAAAAAGTTTGTATATGTTAAATACATTATACCATCTAGTAATATATATATATAAATTATATAAAAATTATATAATAATGAATTTATATTTGATTCTATTTCATTTTTTCTAATTTATTGTTTTTTTATTCTTATTTATATACTATTCTTAATTATTTTACAAAAAGTTCACTTATAAACAATAGAATAAAAGATTTACCTAACCTTGTAGATAATAATGACTTTCTACTTTAATAATCTCCTAAAAGTCAATTAGGAAAAATCCCCTTCTTAATTGTTAGACCAATTAACTCCGGATACAAATACACTTAGGAAAAGCTACCTTTAACTTAAAATTATGCTCTCTTGTTTACTTTCGTTTTCTAAAGAACAATGCTTCTAAATTTATCAATTCTAATTGATAGAGGGACTTAGGAATTTAATGATTCTCTTTTACAACAACTAAAGGACTTTACTCTTGTATTGGAAAGATTTGAACTTACATATTTGGGTTTATCTCTTTTGGTGTGAAAATCAAAAATAACCGAAATTGTTATAACTCCAAACGCTGAAATAAATATTTAGTTTTTCGAGATATTGTTAATTATTACCTCATAATAATTATCATGAATTTCATTATTCTTTAACGATGAATTTACTTGAAAGGGGATATTATGAAAAACAAGTCACTTTATATTGGGGTTAATAGGTATATAGATAAGAAATACCCAGAATTAGAAGCTGTTCGGAATGATGTGAGTGTGCTTAATGAGGTATTAGAAAATTACTTCCCTTCAGAATCATCAACTATAATGATTGAAAATGAAAATACATTAAAGGAGAATATTGAAACAGCAATAACCAATTTTCTTTTAAATTGTAATGAAACAGACAACTTACTATTGTATTGGGCAGGTCATGGCGAAATACGGGAAATAGAAAATGGTGAAAAAATAGGTTATTTTGTTTTGAGGGATACGAGAAGAGATTGTATAAATACAGGTATTTCAATGGATTTTGTTAGCAATTTAATCAATACATCAAGAGCGAATACTGTAATAGCAATTTTTGATACATGTCATAGTGGTTGGGTAGCAAGAGATAATAACTCATTTAAAGAATATATGAATGAATTCCTTAAAATAACGGGTACAGGTATTGTAATTTTAACTGCAAGTTCAAAAACACAAAAAGCATACCAAACATTAGATAACAAGCATGGAAGCTTCACTAAGGCTCTGATTGATGAAATAAAATTTGATGTAATTAATTCAAATCCAATTAGTATTTTTAACTTATACTATAGAGTTTCTCAAAGTCTTCTAAACTTTTATTCAAAGATAAACATTGAACAAAATCCATGTATAAATGCAAGGGTAGAAGGAGATATAATATTAAATATTACTGATTTTCAACATAAACATAAAATTTCGAATTTACACCAATACTCTAATTATGAGGACTTAAAGAAATCAAAAGAATTGTTAAGAATTTTCGATCGAGCTTATTTGAAAGACAAACTTCATTTTAGAGAAATTTTAGTAGAATCAGGAAACAACGATAAACTATTACCTGCTGGAGTTGCGAGAATTACTCATTATTCTAATCAATACTACTATTTTGAAATTAATTGGGACAATTGGGTTATTAGAAGTTTTCTAATGCCTACTATTAAGGGATTATTTATTTATTTAACTGATAATGAAGTGAAAAAGATATATCAGGAAGGGAATAATGTAAATATATCTATCAAAATTAATTGTATATATGATATTCCCCATATAGATCAAATTGGTTTTGATGCCCAAATTAATGACAAGAAACGATTGTTTGGTTTAAAAAATCTTGATAGTATCAAAACTATTGAGTTAGGGGAAGTAATACTATTATTACTTTTTATAAATGAAGAAAAAGTAATTGTATTATTAGATAATCATTGTGTAGTTGTATTAGATTTATTAACTGATAAAAAATACAATTATCAGATCCAACTAAATGATACCTTTAATTTAATAGATGCTAAGTTCTCCAATAATGGGAGCTACTTGGTTTTATTTGTGGAAATTAATTATATTGAGAAGATAGTAATTTATAAATTTAATGGTAAGGAATTTCATGAATTTAAAGTTTTTGAAACTGAAGAAATAATTAGAGGATTTTGTTTTATTAATTTACACAATAAGGATTCAATTGTCATTTTATATAAGGATAAAATATGTATAAGAGATATTAATAATTTATCAGACTATAAAAAAATAAACTTACCTAGACCCCCAAAAAAATTTCTTCATGGACTATTTACTTCAAACTATCAATTAGAGATAAATAATAGTATTTGCTATGTATTATATAAAGGGAAAATATTAAAGATAAACTTTGAGACAGAGACAATCTCTTTCATAGATATTGAAACTAAAGTAAAGAGAATTATATCAATAATTAATGACGACTATATGTTAATTGAAGTTTCTTATGGAATAGTATCCTATAATTTCAAAACGTCCAAGATAAGGAAAGTTAGTAATAATGATCCTCGAAAGTGCTTAGGTGGATCGAAAGAGTGTTTATATTATATAAAAGAAGAGTTAGGATTAATTTCAATTTTGATAGAAAATTATCATTTAAATAAAACTAATAATTTTTCTTTATACGGCTTAACTGAAAGGGTAAAGGATTTGAAAATATCACCAAATGGGGAATATATAATTGTGGGACTAGAAAATGGTGAAATTAGAATATACAGGTAAGTTTATTGAAGTAAACACTTTCCCATGTAAAGTGAAGGAATCGTTAAGCAATTCTAAAGATGATATCTCTCAATTATGATAATTAAGTTATCCTCTAATTAAATTAGGTCAAATCAAATAATATCTCTAATAGTATCTATTCAGAACGATAGATACTATTAGGGATAAAAGAAATTGGTCTTTTATTTTTTTTCTAAGAGAATATATGAATCGTGAGGGATAATTAATGAACTTATCTCCCCAAGTAAATTATCATTCTCAAAAAACATAATTAATACTCCCTCGATAAAGATTTGTTTAGGAAGATAGACTCTATCTATTAGCGAGTGAAATTTATTATCTGTTTTATGTGTCCCTGCTTGTATATTAATTATCTGAATTGGTTCACTATCATAACCATATTTAATCGCTTTTTTATTAGATGGAATATATTTACTTTTAATTGATTCAATATAATATTGCCGGCATAAAAATTTTAACATTTCAATTTCAATATTTAAATTATCATTAGACTTAATAATAGTAAGAATGTCATTTGAATATTTACTAATGTCACTACAAAATGTTCTAACTCTGTTGATTTCCTCCATATTATCGCCCCAGTCAATTATCCCACCTTTTATATTTTTTTATTATTATGAATAAAGCAATGTTTTGAGCACCTTAGTTGAACGAAGGGTGGGCATCGTACTGGCACGGACGAATTCTTCGTGAAATGGACTTAACCTCCGATGAAGTAATTGAATTTGCCAAGCTAAACGCAGGTGTTGTGCAGCCTTCCAAAACCAGCATTAATCCTTATTATTTAGGTTTTAAAATGTTTGAAGATATTGAAAAGCGCTGGGATAACCCGACAGAAGAAATGAAAAGGTTAGGTGTGAAGCCGGGGTCTGGTCGTGAGAAAATGTTCGAGGTACGTGAGATAGAATCTGATATCTCCTTTTTAAGAAACTACTTAACAAAGGATCTCGTCATGAGAGAAGATATGTACTTATTCCAAAAGCAGGGGAAGGATTACAAAGTAGTCGACAAAGCTTGGGAACAGGTTCGTGATCAGTTAGTTAACATGAGAGTGAACGGAGGCTTTCCATACATTACTGTAACGGATGGGGATTATCTTAAAAACGGAGAGCTTTACCTGCGCCACTGGTTTGAAGGAATTGAACTTGACCTGAAATATTTAGAGAAGGTATTACCTTATATTCAACAATTATGGGGAAGACCGGTTCACATGGAAACCGTCATTGAGAGTAAAGGTGTGCTGTTTACGTATGATGGGAAGGGGCTTCATCGGAAATACATTTAATAAGAGGCAACGAAATTATAGTAGTAACAATGATTAAAGGTTAAAAGCTCCAAAATAACATACCAGATCATACAAAAAGAGCAGGTCCTCCTGCTCTTTTAATAATCCACCAAAATATTTTTTAGTATTTGGGAATCTTCTTTATCTAAAGTTCCTAAAGAATTCTTTTCTCTGTCAACAATAGTTACTGACGTGTCCCCCTGATTAAACCAAATCAAATATTCAAATAAACTTTCTGGCATATTCTTATCGGTTGTGAAGAATAAAGTGACTTTCTTATCTTCTTTTCTAATCATTTCAACCTTCACATTATGTTCCCACTCTATTCTTGAAAATACTTCTCTTACCGTTTTTATCTTTTCCTTCTCAGTAATGATTGTTTCATTATTACCATGTTCAACGGTGGATCCTTGAACATCAACTCTAGTTAGTTGGTTTAAATGAATCTCTCTAGGTGCTTCTTTAGAACATCCAAAAAGAGCAAGTATAGAAATACTACATACAAATAATATGACAAGATTTCTTTTCATTCTACATCCCCCGAAAATTTACTCTTATATGTATATATTCGAGCCTTATTATTTAAATCCTTTGACATAGTTCAGTATGTAAATTGAATTCAATCACATTATCATTATTGCAAGTATATTTTATATGCAGAATTATATTTGATTTCTGAAATCAAATAATCTATTACATCAAAAAAAGACAGACCAATATCAGGCTGATTGATCTGTCTTCTTAGGTGTTTTAGTTAGTACTTCTTTTTTCAAGGAGACATGGTAATTTTATAGAGCAGCTATCTCCTCTACCTTCTTGAAACTTTATCCACAATAAATTGAACGAAATATAAAATCCATGCTTTCAGTGTAAACAAACTGACAAGTTGGTATCTTTTCAGACGAACAAGGGAGGCAATTCCCATTTTCCTCAGTACATCTATTAAACAATACGCAAACGCAATATGTATACTCATGTTTAAGGCTAAGTATCGAAATGGTTTACCAAATGTCAATTTTAATATCCACATTGAGCCAATGAAAAAGGGTCCCCATATCATAGGAAATTCACCGATAAGTCTCGGATGAACTCTCTCGTAGAACCACCACCATTTTCTCTTTCTGGCAATGACACTTTCTCCACGTACGAGCAATGCAATAAATAGACTGGCTGGTAAAAAACGAATAACATCTCTCTTTTTTAAAAATGAGGCAGTGAGCCAAGAACCTAATAGAGTAAAAATCAATAGAAATTTGATGTTCTTCATGAAATGATCTCCTATAAACTTTATATATTCATTTTTGCCAGGAATTTTATAAAAATACTTAAGAGACAGAAATCAAGTTGATTAGTAGAACATAAAAAATGCCATATCTTGTATAATGGTTATGGAATAAACGGGAACGATTGAATGTAAGGTCAATATGAGTATTGTCAGAATGTAGCGAGAGACATCTATACTTTTAGGGGTAATGGGTATTTCCATGTGAGGAGTAGTTGATATGGAGTTGAAGATGATTTGTGCTAATTGGGAGATAGGGGATGTTATAGATATAAAAGAAATTAATCAGGGCTTTATGAATAAGACCTATTCTTTAGTTACAGAAGGTAATCAATCTTACATATTACGACTATATGAGAGTGAAAGTGATGTTGGTAAAGTTAGACGAGAGTATGAAATCCTTCATTATTTACGTAACTGCCTGCTCCCTTTTGAAGTTCCCATTTTTATCAGTAATAAAATGGGTGATTATGTATTTCAATTAAATGAAATCATTGCTGTTATAATGCCACGTATAAAAGGAGTAAACCTTGATTATTCCAATGGAACTCAAGCCTATGAAGCGGGGAAGTCACTGGGGGAATTAACAAAACAACTTGGTCAGATAGAAAAAGGTAAATTTAGTGAATACGGTGAGAATGTTACATACGATCAGTTTCGCTTTTTCCATCCGTCCATTAAAGACATAAATCAAATTATAAGGAAATTGCCGACAACAGACACAAAGATACAAGAATTATTAACTATCTTCCAACAGCTTGATAAGGAAGTTGAATATTACTATCCGTTACTTCCGAAACAGTACATTCATGGTGACTATACATCAGGTAATGTATTGTGCAGTAATGATCAGATAAACGGAATCATAGATTTTGAATTTTATTGTTATGATGTTCGTCATATGGATTTGGCCATTGCTATAGGCGGAGGTCCAAGCGCATTATGGGAACTAGACCCGACCTTATCAAATATAAGTATGTTAATAGAAGGATATAATTCTAGTGTTTCATTAACAGAAGTAGAACTATTGTCTATTCCGTTTCTGATAAGGCTGAGGCGAGCAGCAATGTTTGTATATTTTACAGCAAGGTATCTAGAGGGGCTTGATAGTGAGGGATGGATGAGGGGGATTATTGATTGGGTACTCACAAGTGAACAGTGGCTAACATCAAATAAAGATGAACTAATACGTACGATAATTGCGGCAGGCACCAGGAGAGCACAAAATTAACACAATTTATTCAGTGGGGAGTTATTCAAAAAATAGTAAAAAAGTAAAACATTTTCATCTTTAAAACGTAAATAAGCCTGAGGGGGGATATATGTGACGTTGTTAGATGTAAAAATACAAGCCGCTGGCTATGAAATGAACAAGGCTACGATTAAAGATATTCAATTCTCGGTGGAAAAGGGAGAACTAATTGGGTTAATAGGGCCAAATGGTGCGGGGAAGAGCACAACCATTAAAACAATTTTGGGCCTACTTGAGAATGTTGAAGGTAGTGTTACATATGGTACAGAATCAAACTATTCCTATATACCCGAACGTCCAATCTTTTATGATGACCTGACTCTTTGGGAACATCTTGATTTTGTGGCAGCCGTAGAGGGCATGGATGATCATGAATATAAAAAGAATGCGGTACAATTATTAGAAAAGTACAAGCTTATTGAACATGCACATGAATTTCCGACAAAGTATTCAAAAGGTATGCAGCAAAAAGCAATGCTCATCTTAGCTATGATTACTAATCCATCTTTATATATTATTGACGAGCCGTTTATGGGGCTTGATCCGAATGCAATGAAATTATTTCTTGATTCCATTAGAACTGAGTTGAATAATGGTGCAGGTGTACTCATGTCAACACACGTATTAGATACAGCTGAAAAGATCTGTGACTCATTCATTATGATACATCAAGGTACCATTGTTGCAAAGGGTACTCTGGATGAAATACGAAGGCAGTGTCAATTGCCATCTGGTTCCCTGTATGACTGCTTCCATTTACTTGCAGAGGTTTCATAATATGAATAGCTGGAACTTATTTTTTGGACGTCTACTCAAAAGCTGGAAGTTTCAATATGATGTTGTAAAACAAGTTGCTGATTGGACGATTCAACTATATATCATCATTCCTTCGATTGTGTTTTTCATCATCATCTATCGTTCGTGGTGGGAAGAAACGCCAAGCTGGTTTGCTGGGACTCCACTTGTTGTCCTACTATTTTTAATTTATCTGGTTGCATGGACTGGAACTATTCGAACATATATAGAGGAAGCAGATAAGGTATTTTTGATAAAGAAGTATCATCTAATCAGAGACCTGAGATTATGGGGGTACAGTTATTCACTATTGTTTCAATTAATAACGTTAGTTGTAGCCATTGTAATTCTTTCTCCATTTTTTATACAACACTATATGCTTGCCAGACATGAGCTATTTGCTCTATTCATCTATATTGCCGGGATGAAGCTATGTATCATGTTCATCTCATTCCATTTAAATAAACTTCTATCTAAATGGCAAAGGATTGTTATAGGATTAATCGTATTTGTTATGTTTAGTTGGGTAAGTGGAGTCATTTTTGTTTTATTTACTAGAGGAGTTCTGCTTCCTGCCCTATTGTGTGGAGGACTATTCGTAATTGGTTCAGTGTATTTGAGTGTAAAAACATTATTACATATAAAGTCATTGGATCATGAGATCGATATGGAACAGGAACGAAAAACGAGTATTATACAATTTATCTTCATGGCTGCACCTGAAATTGAAAAGCCTGTCATCAAGAGAAGTAAAAAGCCACTCTTATTTCAAAAATCTAAACGAATATTTTCAGCTCGTACTCCACTAAACGGCTATAGTGAATTCTTTATTAAAGTATTTATTCGTAATTTTGCCTATGTGAGCGGATATTTTACATTAATTAATGTTACCACTGGAGCTATCATAATTCTTCCACCAATTTGGCTAAAATCAGTAGTTGGTTTAGGTTTTCTACTCATAAAGTATTTTTGGTTATCAAGCGTATGGGATAAGATTTTCAGTATGAATCCATTAATGAAAAAATATAATGAAAGTAACTCTTTTTTCATAGCTAAAAGAAGAGTCATTACAATCATGTATGTTGTATCAATTTTTCTTCTAACATTATTTGTCATTGTTGCTTATATATTGTTAAACAAAGTAGGGCTTAGGTTTAAATAAAGAAAGGTAAAAAGGAACGAAGGCTGCTTAAAAGTGCAGTCTTTTTTGTGTTGCAAAGGAGGAATTATGCTAGGTGAAGAATAATATAATAACTAATGGTAAAAATTGTAACTTTAAAAGAGGTGAATAGAGTTGTATAAATGGTGGGGGAGTGTGTTCATTACACTAATACTTCTTACTTTGGCAGGTTGCCAAACAGAGAAAGAGATTGAGAAGTTAATTGCTGAGTATGTAATGGAACAACACGAGATTAGTCAATTCGAAATCATACATAAGGGGAAAAACGGTGAATCAGAGATTGGAGAAAGATCTTATGTACTCCAGCAGACAGAAGAGCCGAAAGTGAAATTTAAGTTGTACGTAGGAGGACTATTAAAAACAAAAGTGGTGGGCGACGATTATAAGGAACAGCTAGAAGCTTACAAACTAGGTAGGTCTTTTGTAGAGAAACATGAATCTGTACTCAAGCAGGCTGGGTATGAGGAAATGGACTTTAGAAACACAGAGAGAAAGCAAACAAAGTTAACAGATTTTGAGGTCGAAGTGACCATCAAAAGTAAGCTTTCAATGAACGATAAGAAATCGACTCAAGAATTATATGATGTTGTATCCCTATTAAACAAGGAAAAAGAGTACTTAGCTGAAAAGGGCAATTTCATTGATTCTATTGTGATTCATTATCCATATTTAAATAAGACAGATACACTATCTATTAAGAAAAATGTGGCCTCCATTAAAAACTATTCGGACCTGGAAGATCGATTATTGTCTAATTCAATGTTTGTTAATCATGCCTTATTTGAACAAAATTATGATGCCTATGAAGAATTCGAAGAGATGGCCGGTAAATTTGGTTTTACTTATGCAGAAGGTTTAACAGAACATTCCATTTATTGTAATAAAAAAGAGTTAGATGGGCTTGGATGCAAAGGATTTACATTTAAAATAAGCGGAGAAAATACGTCAGATTGGAATTTAAATCGATTATCAAATTTAGTATATGATGCAGATTTCAATATCCCAGTAAAACGAATCCTTGTCCCTAGTGAAGAGGGAGATATTACGTTAGAAGGATTTAATTAATATAAATTCTAGTCAGAAAAGGAAAGCATGTAAGTTTGGCTTTTCTTTTTTGTTGGATCTTTTCCAAAATTTTGTTGATTTTAGTACAATTATTATGGGTGTACACCAGTTTTAGAAGCAAATTGAGGTTGGCTTAGAAAAGAGCAACTCTCTATATGTATAGTAGTAACTAGATACTAAGGTAAAAATCAGGCTTTCTGAGATTTTTACGAGAAAGCAACAATCTATACGAAAACAGCCTTTTTATTTTTAATGTTTGCAAAATGCAAGTAATGTGTTATAGTTTGGTTATAAATACCAATTAAGAGAAGTTTTTTATTTGTACGATACT
The DNA here is from genome assembly GCA_008364785.1 of Bacillus sp. BGMRC 2118. Lineage (GTDB taxonomy): Bacteria > Bacillota > Bacilli > Bacillales > SA4 > Bacillus_BS. The sequence continues at coordinate 143,921 of VTTJ01000006.1, forward strand.
TGCAAAATGCAAATATTTTTTATAGATGAAAGGAGTAGTGAAATGAGAGAATACTTTCAAACGATTACGAGAAGGTTTGGTGTATTGAGTAAAACGTGTTGTTCAGTTGATGGAGTAGACGTATCTGCTGCTCAAAGTCACATACTTTATGAAATAAAGAAACGAAACAATGTATCCATCCAGCAATTGTCTGAAATATTAGGTGTCGATATCACAACGTTTAGCAGACAGGTACAAACATTGGTGAAAATGGGCTTAGTGAAAAAGGCTCCCTATCCAGAAGATAAACGAATTACATTACTTAGCTTAACAGACAAAGGTGACGCAGTTGCAATTGGCATAGATCAGCAAGTGAATCAATTTCTTGAGGACATCTTTAAGGAAATGTCAGCAGAGGAAAGAGAAGAAGTAAAACGATCAATTAAACTACTTGCAAAAGTAATGGATTATTCCTCAATACGCATTCAATCAAATTGCAGCAACCACAGTTGTTGATGGAGGATATGGGAATGAAGATCAGAGAAGCAGTACAAAACGATTTGTCTTCTATTCTAACAATTTATAATGAAGGAATTGAAGACAGAATCGCAACACTTGAAGCAGATAAAAAGGATTTACACTATATGAATGATTGGTTTTCACAAAGACAAAGTCGATACAAGGTATTGGTTGCAGAACAAGAAGGCAAGCTCGTAGGCTGGGCATCTTTAAACCCTTACAATGCAAGAGAGGCTTATATAGGTGTTGCGGATTTATCCATCTATATAGCAAGGAGTCACAGAGGTAGAGGAGTCGGAGCACAGTTACTTGAGAAAATCGAACAACAGGCAATTGAACATCACTTTCATAAAATTGTCATATTTACATTTGTATTTAATGAATTAGGTCAACGGTTATATCGTAAAAGTGGATATCGAGAGGTCGGAGTATTTAAGAACCAGGGCATACTCGGTGGTAAGTATGTAGACGTCATGGCAATGGAGAAATTACTCAAATCTAAGGAGGAGTTTAAATGAAAGCAACATTACCAGTAATAATTATTGGTGCGGGGCCAGTAGGGCTAGCTGCAGCGGCACATTTATTGCGTAAAGGTGAAGAATTTATGATAATCGAATCTGGCCAAGAGATAGGAGCAAATGTTAGGGAATGGGGACATATAAGGATGTTTTCACCATGGCAATACAATATCGATCAGGCAGCGAGAGAACTATTAGAGGAAGCAGGATGGAAATCACCAGAATTAGAAGAGCTTCCGACAGGTAATCAATTAATTGACGATTACTTATTTCCATTAAGTCAGCTTCCACAAATGAAAGAGAATTTGCGATTAAATGCAAAAGTAGTGGGCGTTACTAGAAAAGGAATTGATAAATTAAAAAACCAAAATCGAGAAAACGTTCCCTTTCAGGTATACGTGGAATTTGAGGATGAAACTAAGGTCTTGGAAGCAAAAGCAATCATTGATGCAACCGGAACATGGCAAAAGCCGAATCCTTCCTTGTCTAATGGATTATGGACAAAAACAGAACGGAATCTGAAAGCAAAAATTCATTATGGTATACCTGATATAAGAAAGACGGAAAACCGCTATGCTAATAAAAATGTGATGGTTGTTGGAAGTGGTCATTCTGCAATAAATTCAATCTTAGAGCTGGCGCAACTAAAAGAAAAATATCCTAACACTACAATCTATTGGGTTTTAAGAAAAAAGAATGTAGCTGCTGTTTATGGCGGGCAAGAAAATAATCAGTTACCCGCAAGAGGCGAGCTGGGAATTAAAATACAAAAATTAGTAGAATCTAAGAAACTTGAAGTAGTTACACCCTTTTATATTTCTCAGTTATTAACAGATAATGGTCAAATTAAAGTAGTAGGTGAGTTAAATGGAAAAGGGTATAGCATTTCAAATATAGATGAAATGGTTGTGAGTACTGGATTTAGACCAGACACATCGTTCGTAGATGAAGTTAGACTTAATCTTGATGAAGCTGTAGAAAGTGTAAAGGCAATTGCTCCGTTAATTGATCCAAACATTCACAGCTGTGGAACAGTTAGACCACACGGTGAAGCAGAATTAAGACAACCTGAAAAGAATTTTTATATTGTAGGAATGAAAAGCTACGGAAGAGCACCAACGTTCTTACTGGCGACAGGATATGAACAAGTAAGGTCCATTGTTGCTTATCTGACTGGAGATGAAGCTAGTGCAAAAGAGGTCCAGTTAGTTCTGCCTGAAACGGGAGTGTGTAGTACAGGAATTACACCTAAGTCTTTTAACAAAAATTCATGTTGTGGAAGCGGTGAAATAAAACTAGAAATAAAAACGACATCCTGTTGTGGATAAGTAATAACCTAAACATGGAATCATACAAAGTTAAAAAACAAGAGGCTGGGACATATATTACAGTCAATGATAAACCCGAACTATTAGGTGGTATTTTAATAATTCTTACGCCTAATAATTCGGTTTTTTTTGTTTTAAGTTTATCTATGAAACAATGACCTTTTTCTCAAAGGATATCTCCTTACCACTGTAAGAGAGAGTGTGATGATTGTTTGTATTTAAGGTTACTTTAATATGATGAGTACCAGATTTTAAAGATTCAATATTATAGTACTTTCCATACACCCGATTTATTTTTTTTCCGTTGATATATAAGTGTGCGTGTCCTTCATTGTATGACGTGTCTGTTGATCCGACTTCCTCTGGTGTAAAGTTGAAGTTTGTTGTTTCAATTTTTAAAAGCCATGAACCAGTGGGGTCTTGAGTAATACTACCAGTAATCGTAGGTTTTGGATAACGTGAAGGAATTTCTATGGTTGTCTGATGATGTGTCTCATGTAGGTTGGAAGCATTGATGTGACTGTTTTGTTGATGGAAGTAGAGCATAACACTGACAAATGAAAAAATAATGATAAAACTTACAATGCGATACATGATATTCACCATCAGGCACTAACAGGTGCTTGCTGTTTTTTGCTGCTTTTTCTAATTGCATAACCGATGACGGCTAAAATGAATCCTAAAGCTAAAAATGATAAATCATACATCATGGCGTGAGGATCACCTGGTTTCACACGGTGTATTTGCAGTAGATGGTGATTAATAGTACCCTCAACGACATTAAAAATTCCTGCACCCATTAAGAAGCCACCAAGTACGAATCGATTGCCTTTTTCCACGGAAGTTGGATTTCCAGCCAACCATAAAAGAATTCCTCCAATAACAAGAGCAATTGAAACTCCAAAGTGAAAGATACCATCACTCACGATTTGACCAGGTCGATCAGTTGCCATGTAAACACTATGCCACTGTAATAATTGGTGAAAAATGATACCATCTAATGCACCCATGAATCCAAATCCTAAAATAAAACTACCATAATCAAGTAAACTTTCTTTAGTTCTGTTCGTCATCTATTATTCTCCTTTTGAATAAGTACTAAAACAAAATCATTTTCACCAATAATTACTGGAGTTATACGGGTTTGGTTTCAATTAATAGAATGAGAATGTTTAAACTATCGTTTAGATTAGGTATACTTTTGATATTCCATAAAAAAGAGGTTTCTATATGCAACTTTATGTTCCTAAATTAAAAATACAATTATCTTCTGTTCAAATTCTCGTATTATTTTATGTTTCAGCAGTCGTCATCTCAACAGTTTTACTTCTACTCCCCATCACATTAAAGCCTGGGTCAGAATTGTCCTTTTTGGATGCTTTATTTACATCAGCAAGTGCAATCAGTGTTACAGGTCTGTCTGTAGTTAACATGTCCGAAATATTAAGTGTCCCAGGTACCTTTATTTTTGCATTTATATTGCAATTTGGCGGAATTGGAATTATGACGCTCGGAACATTCATCTGGCTGTTATTTGGGAAGAAGATCGGGCTAAAAGAAAGAAAATTAATAATGACTGACCAAAACCAATCTACTCTTTCTGGATTAGTTCAATTAATGCGTCAAATCCTAAGCTTAATCATTATCGTTGAGTTAATTGGTACTGTTATTCTGGGAATTCATTTTTTACATTACTTTCCGACTTGGCAGGAAGCATTTTTACAAGGATTCTTTGCTTCTATAAGTGCAACTACAAATGCTGGTTTTGATATAACTGGTCAATCGTTAATTCCATTTGCAGATGATTATTTTGTACAATTTATTAACATCATTTTGCTAATTGTTGGCGCGATAGGCTTTCCAGTATTAATCGAAACAAAGGAGTACCTATTTCACAAAGGGGAATATCCTTACCGCTTTACATTATTTACGAAGCTAACTACCTTTACATTTTTTGCATTAATTATTCTAGGTGCAGCTGCCATATGGGTATTCGAGATGAATCATCTCTTTGCAAATAAAGCATGGCACGAATCACTATTTTATGCATTATTTCACTCGGTTTCCTCCAGAAATGGCGGACTTGCGACGATAGATATGAATGAATTTTCTACTCCTACTTTGCTAATTTTATGTATTCTCATGTTTATCGGAGCTTCTCCAAGTAGTGTGGGAGGAGGTATCCGAACTACAACCTTTGCAATCATGATCCTTAGTATTTTTTCTTATGCCAGAGGATATAGTTCAATAAAAGTGTTTAAGAGAGAGATTTATCAAGAAGATATCATTAAGTCATACATTGTCATAACAACTGCAATCATGCTTTGTGCGGCAGCAGTAATAATTCTCGTATACATTGAACCCAAATTCACTTTGTTACAGATCCTGTTTGAGGTTTCTTCTGCGTTTGGTACAACGGGATTATCCATGGGAATTACAACAGACCTAAGTATATGGGGGAAAATCATTATCATCGCTCTAATGTTTATAGGTAGAATAGGGATATTCTCATTCTTATTTTTAATAAGAGGAAGTGGAAATGAAGAGAGTTATCGTTATCCTAGAGAAAAGATGATCATTGGATAAAGAATTGTCAAAAAGCTGCTGAACTTATCAGTAGTTTTTTTGATGTTTACTTAATATTCCAGATATATTTTCACTGCATTAATGAAAATTAAAGATATTAAGAGAAAAATGCCGATTTACTAGGTAATTGTTGAATGTTTCCGTTTTCTTTACGTTTCACAGATTGGTCACAATCCTATATACTTTGATTTGTTAAAAACGGACCCGACTTTCATGAGAGTTGAAAGTCAGAAAACACTTTAAAAATTAAATATAGGAAGAGGTGCCAACTTGAATTTAACAGCTTATAGAAATTCATGGTTTGGAAATGTAAGAGGAGATGTGTTGTCTGGAATTGTTGTTGCCCTTGCACTAATACCCGAAGCAATTGCCTTCTCGATTATTGCTGGAGTAGATCCAATGATTGGACTTTACGCATCGTTTTGTATTGCTGTAACAATTGCTTTTGTAGGTGGTAGACCCGGTATGATTTCTGCTGCTACAGGTGCAACAGCTTTGTTAATGGTTACTTTAGTAGCAGATTACGGACTGCAATATTTACTTGCAGCTACCATATTAACGGGTATTATTCAGATTGTGATGGGTGTATTAAAGTTAGGACGATTAATGAAATTTGTGCCACGTTCAGTAATGATAGGTTTCGTAAATGCCCTTGCTATTCTGATTTTTACTGCTCAACTTCCACACTTTGTTGGTGAGTCTTGGGTAATGTACTCAATGGTAGCAGGAGCTTTAGCAATTATTTATATTCTTCCAAGATTTACAAAGGTCGTGCCATCACCACTAGTAGCCATTATTGTGATGACAATTATCGCAGTAATGACAAATAGTGATGTTCGTACAATTGGAGATATGGGCGAATTGACGTCTACACTGCCAATATTCTTAATACCGGATATTCCGTTTACATTTGAGACATTGCAAATTATTTTCCCATACTCACTATCTATTGCGATTGTTGGTTTAGTAGAATCACTGTTAACAGCTTCTATCGTCGATGATATGACAGATACTGAAAGTGATAAAAACCAAGAAGCTCGTGGTCAAGGAATTGCGAATATTGTATCTGGATTCTTTGGTGGGATGGCTGGATGTGCCATGATCGGTCAATCTGTAATTAATGTGAAATCTGGTGGAAGAGGAAGATTATCAGCTTTTGTTGCCGGGTCTTTCTTAATGGTATTAATTGTTTTACTAAAAGACTTTCTAGTACAAATTCCAATGGCAGCACTAGTTGGTGTCATGATTATGGTTTCAGTTGGTACATTTGACTGGTCAAACCTTAAGTCAATTCGAAAAGTTCCCATCACAGATACAATCGTAATGGTTGTTACAGTCGTGACTGTACTCCAAACTCATGATTTATCAAAGGGTGTACTGGTCGGTATTTTATTAAGTGCAATCTTCTTTGCAGCTAAGATTTCTAAAGTAAAAGTGACTTGCATCTCGTCTCCAGGAGCTCACAAGAAGGTGTACCATGTATCAGGTCAATTATTTTTTGCATCCGTTACAGACTTTGTAAACAGCTTTAACTTTAAAGAAGAAAATGTTACAGACATTGAATTAGATTTATCAAATGCACATCTTTGGGATGATTCGGCAGTAGGTGCAATAGATAAGGTAGTCATTAAATATCACCAAAATGGTGTGAAGGTTCATTTAAAAGGACTCAACACTGATAGTAATAAGTTAATTGAGAAGCTTGCGATGCACAAAGCACCTGGTGGATTGGATAAAGCAATTAATCATTAAAAACGAAGACACGCTGAGAAATCGGCGTGTCTTTCTTAGATATTCAAACTATAGACATAAACTATATTTATTAATCAAACGTTTGTTTAATAGCTTCAAACTGTTCTCCTTCTAAACACAATCAACTTTTGACCTAAGTAGTTAGAAATCGTATAAATACACGCACCGATAAAAACGGCAATTTCCTTCTCGGAAAATTGGTCACTCAGTATGTGTGGCATTGGGAGGTGATGAGCAAGCCATTCACCTAAACCATACCCACCGTAAAAGGAGATAATAATAATAAGAAAAAACCGAGGAGCTCCTTTTTGAAAGGAGATGTTGCTCTTAAATGTAAATGCACGATTCAATAAAAAGCTAAATAAAGCACCAATTGCTGTCCCAATTGAAGAAGAAGCCCAATACGAAAGGTGAACTACATTTAATAATAGAAAAATGATTGATAATCCGATTGCCGTATTGATTACCCCGACTATGGAAAATCGTATAAACGTATTAGTTTTTAGAAACTTTCGAAAGCGTGTTTGTTTGTCGTTCATGATCTATCCCTTTATCAAGTAAGAGTTGTAGCGGAGTCGGTAAATGATACATATCGATGTCCACAATATACTTGGGTCGTTTTTTTGTTTCCTTATAAATTTTACCAATATACTCCCCAACTAGTCCAATTGCAATTAATTGTAAACCGCCAATCAACCAAATTGAAGTAATGAGAGACGTCCAACCTAACTCTGTTTTTCCGAATAATTTTAGAGATAGAAAGTAGATTCCAAACAAGAAGCTTATCAAAAAGGATATCGTCCCTACAAATAGCACAAGACGAATAGGAGTGACAGAAAATGAAGTAATACCATCTAGTGCAAATGAAATCATCTTCTTTAACGGATATTTTGTTTCCCCTGCTAATCGTTCTTTTCGATCATACATAACAGAAGTAGATTTAAATCCGATTAAGGGTACGATACCTCGTAAAAACATATTCACTTCTTGAAAATGCTCCAGTTCCTCTATTGCCCGTTTACTCATTAATCTGTAATCTGCATGATTATGTACAAGGTTTACACCCATTTTCTTCATTACCTTGTAAAAGCCAACGGCGGTATTACGTTTAAAGGATGTATCGGTTTCCCGTTTGTTTCTCACTCCGTAAACAACTTCATAGCCTTCCAAAAACTTTAAAATAAACTCCTTCATGACTGCAATATCATCTTGAAGGTCAGCATCAATTGATATGACACAATCTGATTGGTCTTTTGCTGTAAATAATCCTGCTAATAATGCATTTTGATGGCCTACATTGCGTGAGAGTTTAATTCCCTTAATTAGCGGATGATTAATGGTGTATTTAAAGATCATGTCCCACGTTTTATCCTTGCTGCCATCGTCGACGAATAAAATAGAGCTAGTAGTCGCGATTAAACCTTCCTGTATATTTTCCTCTAAAAATTGAGTTAACTGAGACATGGTATCTGCAAGCACTTCTTCTTCGTTGTAGCATGGTACAACAATTGTAACGATAGGCTGGTTCATATTCTTCCTCCTGCGAACGTCTAAGTTGCTTTGTATAAGTAAATTCTCCAGTGTGAATTCTTCGTTTCAAAAACCTCTTCTAGTAAGAGTTGATTTTCTGCACTGTTTACAATTTGAACAGATGAAAAAATATACATTCCACCCATATCTTTAAATGCCTCAATGTTCAACTCTGCATTTTTTATCTTTTTCTTCGTCTTCTTTGAGAACATATAGTGCTTACCAAGTTCGTCGGTAAAGATGTAGCACCTGCCGCCCCATTCATCGAAATACGTTCGGATCCTTTTGTTTTTCTCCAATTCTTTGCTTATGATTTCACGAAATTGATACTTATAAGAAAGCGGGTAAAAGTTGTTATACGTATCAAGTGTGTAAAAGCCATTGTATTGAGCAATTGCAGGGTGTAAGCCTATCGATGCAACTCGGTACTCTTCTTTTGGAAGTCCAATATGAGCATCGATTTCATGAAATAGTTCTTCAGCAAAAAATTCTTTCACGGAAGGTTTTTTATGATAAATAATTTCATCATTAAACGCACCTAAAACGAGTAGTTGAAATACGATGAAGAACGTTATAAGAGACCTGGACTTACTATGTTCCCATAAGATTTTTAAAGCAATGGCAAAGCTAACATAAATGACCAGTGGCCTTAGAAAGTGAAAGCGGGCAAAGTTAAACGTGTCCATAAAGTGAAAACGTTCCGTTAAAGGCAACCAGCCTTTAAAAAACCAAAAAGCATACCATGTAGATAACGCGAAATTGAGCGCAAATAAATATAGAAAAACTTTCTCTTTTGCCCACAGGCGATTTCTAATGACGATAAACAGTGCAAAAAGGATTGCTGGTAATATCACAAGTCCATGGACCGTCATGACATGTGTATGTCCTAATACAAAGTTCTTAAAGGTAAGGCGAATGACTCTCCACAAAGAGAGGCGCGCATGGAAATACTCATCACGACTTGTCAGTTCCGTGGAAAATAAAAAGGAATGGACTAGACGGTATTCCACAAGTAAAAAGATCAGTGTCATATACGAAATGGACAATAAGAATCTTACATTTAGCCTCTTTTGTGTAACTGCATCAATGAGCCAAAATATTCCCATTGCAAACAGGAAAAAGAAAAAGCCTAGAACAAAACTAGAGTAGAGAGGTAGTAAGGTTAGAACAACATACTCCTTCCACGTAGCTTTATTTTTTCGAATGTTTAAGAAAGCCCACAGTGCTAATGGCATCCCAAGAGTACTTAACATTCCAGATGGCCAAAAGGGAGTAAGAGCAAATGTAAGGGACACACCCACTCGAATTAGTGCCTGATTTTTTTCTCTTATTAAATGTGTTTTCAATAAAATATACATTCCAAATAAAGCAACAAATCTAGTAATTGCCTGACTTAGCGTATAAGCAATCATTGTTGGAAAGACAGCATGTAACCAAACGATGCCACTCCATTCTGTACCAAAAGTGTTTCTAGGAACACCATTAATAATTTGGGGAATAGTGGAATGAACAGACCCGAATATTTCACCACTGTTTTTTAGTACCTTGTACCAGGCTAAATTGGAGTCGAGGTTATCATGAACTCTGATATGCGCATTCTCACCTAAAAAGATAAGAGGTGATAAATAGATAAAAATAAGAAAGGAAGCAAAGAAAAGGAGTCTTCGCTCAATATGTTCTTTTTGAGTCATCATTATTAACTCCTTGTCATGTTAAAAGAAAGTTGCTCTTTTTTCTAATCCAAACTCATTTGCTTCTAAAACTGGTTTAATACACAAAATAATCGTACTAAAAGCAAAAAAGTTTTAGAAAAGAGCCTAAATAAAAAAAAGTGTCAAGTGATACATTGTTTAAGGTTTACAAATCAAGAGAAATTATTCCAAGTTTTTACACAAATACCAACTCAAAAAAAAATGGACTAACAGTGAGAGTTCGACAAAATATTCCAAAATATTCAAGAATGGTATGCTATGATGAAAACAATGATTAGGAATGTCGTATATTGTAAAGGAGAAGTGAATGGAGACAAATTTATGGGCTATTCGAGAAATATTTCAACCAAAATCCTACATAAATAGATTATCAATTAAGGAAGACTTATCCATTAAGCCGTTCATGCGTAATGTATCGGTCTTAGTTGTTCTTTTCGTCATATCATCGTTTTTATTCAGTATGACCGGTTATCGAACAGAAGGGATTGCAGCAGAACTAAGTAAAGAACCAAACAGTTATATTGAAACCATGCAATGGCTACATGGCTTTGGGATGATACTGAAGGGAATTGTTTATCCTTTATTTTATCTAGCTGTCACAACACTTGCATTCTATTTGTTTTTTAAAGAGATTCATATAAAAATACTTTTGTACATAGGGCAATATTTTCTTTTATTTATGTACCTTTACCAAGTGGTTCAACTACTATTATTCCACTACTGGGGAATACCGGTGATTTCTTCACCATTTTCACTTGGCATTGTCATGCAAATTGTGACAGATCAATCATTTGTTATTAATCTATCTAGCTATGTAAATCTATTTTACTTAGCTGGAGTTTTGTTAATCATCATGTTAATTAACCAACAAACAGAAAGAAGAGCACTTCACACTTCCCTTTATATTATTGGGATACATCTATTGCTTGCACTCATAGGAGCAGGTCTTTCAATGATCAATGTTGATGCTTTGCTTTTATAGATAGGAGGATTACATGAAAAAGTGGATCTGGTCTAGTGTTATCTTATTTATTCTTTGCGTTACGATAGGGAATATATATCTGATGAACAAATATGATGATAAGATTTATCGTGTTGTAAGTGTTGGAGAATTTGGAGAAATGAAAAAAGGTGACCTGCGAAATGTCGTAACGAAAGATGGTGTCGTGACAGCGAATAAAGTAGAATCTGTTGCATACAATCAAGAATTTGGTCTGCTTGATGAAATATTAGTGGATGAAGGGGAGCAAATCACGGTTGGTTCATCACTATTCCAATATGCTACGACAGATATTGAGCAGGTAGAAAAGCAGATTAATCGAAAGATCAGTCTTGCAGAAGCCGAACAAAGTAAAATTTCTAGAGATTTATCAGCACTTCGCTCATACAGAGGCACAACACAAGACAATCAAACAACAGAGGCAAAAGAAGCGGCTGAAGCAAATCAGCGAATAATCAACAGCGAGATTAGTGAACTTGAATTGCGTGATGAGTTACTCGATTTGGATATCGAGGAATATGAAAATCAATTAGAACAGCTTGAAAAAGAAGAAGCATCAATGGTCGTGCAGAGTACCATTAATGGGATTGTGAAAAGCATAAATCCTAGTAATCCTTCAGAATTAATTACGATACTAGAGTTTCCTTATGTTGTACAAGGAGTGCTCTCAGAAAAGGAAATTAAGGATATAACAGTCGGCCAGAAGGTTTATGTATCCAATGATGGACTTCAGCTTGTCGGAACAATTAGTGAGGTGTCACAGTTTCCTGTCGAAACACCAAATTTAAAGCAAAAAGAGAGTTACTTTCCATTTTCTGTAACAGTTACAGAAGAGCCTGAATTACTACCATTTGGACATCACTTAGACATGGATATCGTTCAAGAAGAAAGCGAAGATACAACGTATATTCATACAAGCACTGTCTTCCGAACTGGAAAAGATAAAGGGAAAGTATATATTGAAAATAAGGGAAAAATTAAAAAGGTTAATGTTGCGCTGGGCATGCAAAGCAGTTCAAAAGTAGAAATTCTAGATGGATTGGAAGGAAAAGAGCTGCTTGTTCTGAATCCAAGCATCGATATGAAGACTGGTACGCCGATTGTATTACCGTTAGAAGGTACTAAAATGCATGGCAAGCAACTAGATGAAATTGGCAAGAGACAAATGGCATCAACGATTGGCAAGGCAATGCTAGGAATTAATTAGGGGCTACTTCATGTAGTCCCTTTTGTCTGTCTGAATAAAAGATATTTGTGGTATGTTGAGTATAGATTTTCAGACTTAAATAATCTGATGGTCTGTAATATAAAAAGGCTGTTTTCGTATTGATTGTTGCATTTTAGTAAAAATCTTAGGAAGCCGGATTTTTACCTTAGTATCTAGTTACTGCTATAAAGAGTTGCTCTTTTCTAATCCAACCTCATGTTTGCTTCTTAAACTGGGTGTACACAATAATAATTGTACTAAAAGTAACAAAGTTTTAGAAAAGAGCCAATAAAAAACACCGTGACGCTTCAAAAACAAGATTAAATGAACGAGAGGTTCTCTTTTTTACTTAAAATACGTGAAAAATACGTTGTTTTCGGTTGTTTCAGCCTAAACTGGAACGTTGACTGTACGGTTTAATTTCGGTACCATTTAAGTAGATGAAAAGGGAGGTGATTCACTTGGGAAGTACTATAAGATTGGGGAGCTAGCACAAATTGCTGGTGTATCTAAGAGAACAATTGATTACTATACTCAAATGAATCTTCTCACCTATATTCGCACAAATTCTAATTACAGATTGTATGAAGACTGTGCAGTACAAGAACTTAACTTAATTGAACACTATAAGACACTTAATATGCCACTCTCAAAAGTAAAAGAGACTTTAGAGCTAATGAACAAAAAAGATTGCTCGGAAGACATAAATAAAATTGAGCAGCATATAGAACAAGTAATGAATATGATTCAACATCTGCAAGAAGAAATGAATGAATTAAAGCCTCTCATAGAGAGATTAAACGATGTTGAAAAAGAAGCATTAATGATGAAATTTTCACCGCATAGTATTGAATTAGCACAATCAATATTAGCTATATTCAAAGATAAATAGAATGATAAAACAATAGGAGGTGGAGTCCTTACATTTCATAATGTAAGGAGACTGCTTGGAAATATTTAATTTAATTATGGTTGCGATCTTAATCGCTCTAACAGCTTTCTTCGTTGCGTCAGAATTTGCCATTGTAAAAATTCGTGGAACGAAGATTGATCAGTTAATTGCTGAAGGAAATAAAAATGCAATTGCTGCAAAGCATGTCGTTACAAATTTAGATGAATATCTATCTGCCTGCCAGCTTGGAATTACCATTACAGCATTAGGACTCGGTTTCCTTGGTGAACCGACAGTTGGACATTTGTTAGAACCGTTATTTATTCAATTTAGCATCTCAGAATCAGTGGCAAAGGTACTTTCATTTGCAGTTGCGTTCGCACTTGTAACCTTTTTACACGTTGTCATCGGGGAGCTGGCACCTAAAACAGTTGCTATTCAAAAGGCAGAAGGAGTAACGTTAGCTTTTGCAAAGCCGTTAATGGTTTTTTATAAATTAATGTACCCCTTTATTAAAATTTTAAATGGCTCTGCGCGTCTTCTAATAGGTGCCTTTGGATTAAAACCAGTTTCTGAACATGAAATTTCTCACTCAGAAGAGGAACTTCGGTTAATTCTTTCCGAAAGTTATAAAAGTGGTGAAATCAATCAATCAGAGTATAAATATGTTAGCAATATCTTCGCGTTCGATGATCGAATCGCAAAAGAAATCATGGTTCCAAGGACAGAATTTGTAGCATTTGATAAAGAACTTACAGTAATGGATTGTATTGATATTGTATCAGAGGAGAATTATACAAGGTATCCAATCTTTGATGGCGATAAAGACAATATTATCGGTATGGTTAATATGAAGGAAGTATTAACCGATTATGTTAACGGTAGAAATCAAAAGTCAGTTATTGAAGAATATGTGAGACCAGTGGTTCAAGTAATCGAATCGATTCCAATTAAAGAATTGTTTGTTAAAATGCAAAAGGAACGGGTTCATATGGCAATCCTGATTGATGAATATGGGGGAACTGCCGGGCTAGTAACCATTGAAGATATATTAGAGGAAATCGTTGGCGAAATTCGTGATGAATTCGATACAGACGAAGTACCAGAAGTGAAAAAGGTTAACGAAAAAGTAACCATTGTAGACGGTAAAGTTCTAATTGAAGAAATTAATCACCTGTTTGGTTTAGATATCGACGATACAGATGTTGATACCATTAGCGGGTGGATCTTAACCGAAAAAATGGATATTGAAGAAGGGGAGACCCTGATGAAAGATCAGTACCAATTTAAGGTGCTTGAAATGGAAGGCTACTCGATTAAATCTATTGAGATTACACATATTGTAGAAGAAGAGCAAGAACAAAACGAAGAGGTAATACAATAATAAAAGGACCATTCTATCAGTAGAATGGTCCTTTCTCTATGCAGGTGAACGTTGTATCAATGACTTTTCAACTTTAATTTTCTTAATATGGAATCCTTCGACTTCAACGATATGGAAGTCATATTCGTCTACTGATAATACGTCTCCCTGTTGAACGTCCATCTTTTCACTTAATATCCAGCCACCGATCGTATCAATGTCAGTATCATCAATATTTAATCCGAAGAGTGAGTTTACTTCCTCGACTAGTACTTTACCATCTAACATGGTCTTGTTGTGGTCTATTTTTCTTATATCTGGTGATTCATCATAGTCAAACTCATCACGTATATCTCCGACAATCTCTTCTAGAATATCTTCAACAGTAACAAGACCACCAGTTCCACCATACTCATCAATTAAAATGGCCATGTGAACACGGTCTTTTTGCATTTTTACAAGAAGATCTTGAAGGGAAACTGATTCGATTACTTGAATAACAGGTCTTAGGTAATGTTGGATCGATACTTCCTGCTTTTTTCCTTTAATATAATCAGTTAATACTTCTTTCATGTTAACCATCCCGATAATATGGTCCTTATCTCCATCATAAATAGGATATCGTGTATAGTTTTCTTCGGATGCCAGCTGAATACATTCGGCAAGTGGCATATCTTTACTAAATGCAACCAATTCAGTCCTCGGTATCATGATTTCTTTTGCAATACGATCGTCGAACTGAAAGATGTTGTTCATATAATTATATTCAGATGAATTAATCTCACCGTTTTTATAGCTTTCAGAAAGAATTAATCGAAGTTCTTCTTCTGAGTGTGCTACTTCATGCTCTGAAGCGAGCTTTAGTCCAAATAAACCTGTAATAAATCTTGCTGACCCGTTTAATGTTTTGATAAATGGGTACATAAGTTTATAGAAGAAAATAATCGGCTTTGCAAATAAAAGTGTAACGCGCTCTGCTTTTTGAATGGCAATGGTTTTGGGTGCAAGCTCACCAATGACAACATGTAAAAATGTCATAATACATAGTGCCAAAATAATGGAAAGTACACCAGAAGCTGCAGGTGCAATATCAAGTGCTTCAAATACAGGATGTAGCAAATGCTCTATTGTTGATTCACCAATCCAACCTAATCCTAACGCAGTTACGGTAATACCAAGCTGACAAGCAGATAAATACTCATCTAAATTCGATATTACATGTCTGGCGGCTTTTGCATTTCTGTTTCCTTCTAAAACAAGCTGGTCAACTCTTGAACTACGAATTCGTATAATCGCAAATTCCGTAGCAACAAAAAATCCCGTCAATACAATTAAAAGGGCCACCATAATGATATTAAATATGTCCAAGCAGTCTCTTTATTAGCCGGTGGCTAATAAAGATTACACCTCCTGATTTTGTTGTAATAGTAATATTTACTAGATGAATGTTTGTTTTATTCAAAATAATGAGAATATATATTGTAATAACGAGGTTTATGCCTGAAGATCACTATTGGGGTAAGAGTGGGTGTGGTTGTTCAAATAGAAAGTTTGTCCCGGTTATCTTGATTTAAAGGCAGGTATACTCGTTTTTACAATGAAACAGTTTCCTAATCCTTTTAATCTATAAAACTTCCCAATGAACTCAACTCCTTTTAGTTAGATACTTTAAATTTACAATACAACGAACATATAGTCAACGAATTGAACCTGAGTAGAGATATAGCATGATAATTGAATTTATGAGAATAAAAGAAAAATAGACCCTGATTTTGGGTCCAATCAATAAATTCAGTCGTTTCATTTTCTGTGTGAATAGGTTTTTGCAAAACCATTCGTTGGTTTTTTCAATTGTTGAACAATCAACTCAGCACATTCTTTGATTGTGTTTTCCGCAGTATTTACTTCAATATCATACACTTCTTTTTGCTGATGGACATAGCCTAATTGAAAAGCAGCTTGTCCAACAGTTCTATCACCACGCTCTTTTTCACGTCTAGAAAGTTCATTTAGTGGACAGTGAACGCCGACAAATAAAACCGGATAATGATGAAGGACTTCAAGACAATCATCAAATGTTTCATCATCATGCAATATTTGATCGACAATTAAGTTTATTCCTTTGTCTGAGAACATTTTAATGGTTCTGTGAATAAAATACTCCGTCGGTACAGGGATTAATCTATCGTTCTCTCTGTCTTCCATTTTTTCTATGACTAAATCGTAGTCATCGCTACTGAGATGGAAAAAATCCGGTAATAAAGTGGTTAATTGCTTTGAAAGCGTGGATTTTCCTGAACTAGAAACTCCATTTAGAAGAATAACGGTCCCCTTATTCATAATTGTTCACTCCAGTTTTATTTCAATTTCTTAAATAGTACATACATTCCAAGTAACACTATGCCAATGATAGTGAACCAGACCTTTGCTTCATCTTCCCAGTTCAAGTACGTATGTACTGAATAAGCTTCCATTAGAATGGCTGGGATTTTACCTATCAAGGTTGCGCTTGTAAAGGTGAAAAGTGTAACTGTCCCATAGGCAGATCCAAGCGTTATAATACCGGATGGCATAAAAGGGAGAAGGCGCATTGATAAAATAAGGATAAATGCTTGCACACCTCGTACATGACGTAGTTTTTCGATATACTTGATGTTTCGGTTTTGACTATGTAATTTCATAAATCCCAGTCTATACAACTTGAATGAAATAATGCTGCCAATCACTTCACCTGCTAATGAAACAAATGACCCTTCCCAAAAGCCAAATACAGAAATATTGGCTGCAGTAATAAACACACTTGGCACAACTGCAAGGATACTAATGATTACATTCAGAGTAATACTAAGTACCATGGCCACGTATATGTTACTCTCAAAAAGAAGATGAATTAGCTCTTCGGTCATACACTTCGTACCTTTCTATCAAACCAGATCATTCTGATTCATATCGATAATACCATATAGTTCCATGGGAGATGATGAAAAAGTGTTACACATAACGTGCAACACTTAGACAATGGTATGATTAATTGTGATAGGGTGCAAAGCTTCAGTCGTTTCATGGTAGATAAAGGCATTGTACCGGTCGGAAATACGTGATGGTACGTAATTTCCCATATGTTCATACTCGGGATGATAGACAACGCCAATAGCGCGATGACCAATGGTTTCAGAAAATTCATAGTGATTTTGTTCATTAAACATCAAGATTTTATCCCCACTGCCAGCTTGGTGTAGATAATATTCAAAGCTGCCGGATGTTGCATTGGGTACTCTCATGACTTCATAAGGAGTGCCCCATTTTGTTGATGCAATCACGGTTCCTTTATAGGATCCAAACCCAATAGCATATATATTTTCGTGGTTAAACTTTTCCCGTGTCAGCTGCCCGACATTGACCATACCCTGTGCATACATATCTGTTGCTCGTGCATCTCCAATATGTGTATTGTGCTCCCATACAATTCCTTTTGCCGTTTCACCAATATATTCAGAGATATGACTTAACACTTGAACCATATGACGATCACGGATGTTCCACGATTCATTATCATTTGTAATCATGGTATGATAGTAAAATTCAGCATTGGCTGTCACTAATGAATTCACAAGTAAATTCAATGATGCTTCTGTATCGTTTTCATAATACTGTCTATTTGCCGTCATTGTACGTAATAAATCAAGAACCTCATTCATGCAGTCTTCGCCATAAATGGCAGCAGAGACTGCGTATTGTTCAGCTTGGCGATGGAAGGGTTCGAAGCATTCAAATGCCTTTTTTGCCTTATCAATATCTGGAGAATTCGTTTTCTCCAAGTATTGAATAATAGCTTCCATCGATTCCCAAAGGCTATATACATCTAACCCATAAAATCCAACTTTAACATCTTGTGTTTCGTTGTATTCTTTTAACCATTCAATTAGTTCTAATACTTCTTCATTTGACCACATCCAAGTCGGCCAACGATTAAATGCCTCGAGTACTTCTTTTCCACTTTTATATGAATGATCATAGCCTTTTACATATCGGTTTACCTCATAGCAAGATGGCCAATCTCCTTCAACTGCAATAAAGTTAAAGTTGTTTTCTTGAATGAGCTTCTTTGTGATCTCTGTTCGTGTTTTATAATACTCACTCGTTCCGTGAGAGGCTTCACCTAGTAATACATATTTAGCATGACCTGAGGCTTTTACGAGTGGATGTAAATCTTCAGGACCTTGAAAGGGAAGAGCATGCTTTCTGATACTTTCAGTTAGGTTTACGGTTACAACCATTTTGTCACCTGCAATCTTTTTCCCTTAGTATTGGTTTTGTAATCGATCCATTATTCTTCTCTTTTGATAAAGCATCGTTCCTGCTTCACTAATATCTGAAATCATAGAGCGGTTAACAAAAGCGCCAAATACCATCCCCGCAACTGGGATTAATTGAAAGAGCTTCTTCCAGCCAAATTGATCGCGATATGTATATATGACTTCTCGCCAACCCTGGAGTTGACTCATCATTTCATCTTGATGTTCCCTGCGATGATAAAAATCAGTAAGTTCTTTCAAGATTGCTTGTTTGCCAACAATATCCGAGGATGCAAATTGAAGACTTTTTACGATAAAAATTCGTTCATTCGGATCATTTGGATCGTATCCATAAATCATGGCAATTTCTTGCAGGGTTTTCAACGAAAGGCCGAGTAATAGGGGGATATCAACTGATAAGGTGAAAATTCCGCCAAACCCTGTAGAGGCACCTTGGACAGTTGCAAAGTTTTGGCGATCTTTTACAATATCTTGGCATATCTCGTTCATCACGCTTAGTGGAACAGTCGAGATATCTTCAAGTGTGGAAATAGTAGTACGATAGTTAGATTGATACTTATGAACAATCTTCTCTTCCTTCACTAAATATTTTCCTCCACTTTGTATGTATTGTCCTAATTCATCTAGCAATACACCAATTTTCTTTTGAACAAAAGCTGGTGTGATTTTATCCAGCAGCTTAAAAGGCAAACGCCCAATTCTTTCCCAAAACCATAATCCTTTTTGTTCGTTCTCCCAGTTCTCAATGATTTTTAGTTGTTGAAGTAATTTTTCCTTGTTCTCCATAATGGTTCTCCTTTTTAGAATGGTTCTTTTCTAATACTGTGTTGATTTTAGTACAATTCATTATGGGTGTACAAACATTTTTAAAAGCAAATTGAGATTGAAGAAAAGAGCAACTCTCTTTATATTCAGAAGTAACTATATACTAAGGTGAAAATCCGGCTATTGGGATTTTTACGTAAATCATCAATCTATACGAAAATAGCCTTTAGAAATGATTCACTGTTTGTATCTTTAAGGAATAGTTTCATCAAGTGTGTGGTAATTATGTGGTGCTAAGTTATTACTATTTTAAAGGAAAATAGGTACAATAGGGATATCTTACGTGTTAAATGAGGTACGAACATTGAAAAAAATACAATTACTCTTATGTTTTGTCATTTTACTAGTAGCAGGCTGCTCATCTCCATCAAAGGAAAAAATAGAAATCACTGTGTCGGCAGCTGCTAGCTTAAAAGACGCCCTAAATGAAATAAAGGTTATTTTTGAAAAGGAAAATAAGGATATTGTCATCTACTATAATCTCGGCTCTACTGGATCTCTTCAGCAGCAGGTGATGCAAGGTGCACCGACAGATGTCTTTTTATCTGCTTCAAAAGAGCATCTTACTAAACTTATAGACAATAATCTGATCAATCAGAATCACTCTTCTGACATAGTAAGCAACTCCCTTGTTGTTATTGGACCGAATTCGGAAGACTTCAGCATTCAATCGTTAAAAGATTTACTAGCGATAGATAGAATCTCTATTGGCACACCGGAAACTGTTCCTGCTGGAAAATATGCAAAAGAAGCATTACAAACCGAGCAAATATGGGATGGAATTGAACCTAAATTAGTTCCAGCAAAAGATGTCAGGCAAGTATTATCCTATGTAGAAAGTGAAAATGTGCAAGTAGGTATTGTGTATAAAACGGATGCAATGATCTCAAAAAAGATAAAAGTACTATATGAAATACCTGTGAACCTTCATTCACCGCTTGTCTATTCAGCAGGAGTCGTAAAAAAGACAAAACATGCCGAGGAAGCTCAGGTTTTTTATCAGTTTATACAAAGTAAAGAAGCCATCTCTATATTTGAAGAATATGGGTTTAAGGGATTGAACGAATAAATGGTGGAAGAATTTATTAATCCAATCAAAATATCATTACAAGTAGCAGGTTTAGCAAGTATTATTGTTATTATTTTCGGAACGTTAATTGCCCGTGTGATGACTCAGAGGAAGTTTAGGGGAAAGCTTGTGGTAGAGACATTATTTTTAATGCCGTTAGTTCTACCACCATCAGTAGTTGGCTTTGTACTGTTAGTGATGTTTGGCGTGAATAGTCCAATAGGTCAGGTTATCGAGTGGGTATTTCATCAGCCGGTTGTCTTTACCATATGGGCAGCTGTGATCGCATCAACAGTTGTTTCTTTTCCGTTAATGTATCAATCTGCCAAAAATGGATTCGAGTCTGTAGATTCAGATATCGAGGATGCGGCAAGAGTAGATGGCGCAAATGGAAGGCAAGTGTTTTCTTACATTTCCCTCCCACTAGCGAAAACATATTTGCTTTCTGGCATTATATTAAGCTTTGCTAGAGCGTTAGGAGAATTTGGGGCAACACTAATGGTAGCTGGAAATATCCCGGGGAAAACACAGACTGTTCCTACAGCCATATACCTGGCTATTGAAACAGGGAATATGGGACTTGCATGGCTATGGGCTGGCATTATGGTACTCCTTTCATTTCTTATGCTAGTATTCGTTTCGACAATAAAACCAAGTTATTAGGACATACTAATATATAGTGATCAGCCAAAGGAGAGAATACTGCATGCATGAAATTAAAGTGGTTGGAGCTGTTATTGTAAATGAACAAGGAGAAATACTTTGTGCAAAGCGTTCAAGGACGATGGCTATGCCCGGAAAGTGGGAGTTTCCAGGTGGAAAAGTAGAAAATAATGAGAACGAACAAGATGCATTGATCAGAGAAATGAAGGAAGAATTACAATGTGAGATCGAAGTAAAAGACAAAATTGCAGAGACACTTCATAAATATGCTGAGTTCACCATTTTGCTCGTTACTTTTCACGCGAAAATCATCTCTGGAACTCCAGTAAAAAAAGAACATGAGGAGTTGCGATGGTGTAAGGTAGAAGAATTAAAGGAGTTGGATTGGGCTGAAGCTGATATTCCAACTGTGAAGCTATTGCTGATGTGAGTTTGTTATAGATTTTTGCTCAAAGATTTAGATTGCAGTGCAATCAATAGATTACATATTGATTAAAAGATTTAGATCTATATCTAAACGGTTCCGTTTCTGTAGAAAAACATATGAAATAGCATAGTAATTAGCAGACCAAATCATATGCGATTTGGTCTGCTTCTTTTTCCTTTAAAAAGTTGTTTACGTGATATAACCACTTAGATTCTCATACTAAATTGCACCAAAAATAGCATAATGACAACAGCTATTGTCAACATACTAATTACTATGTTAATTAGTATGTCGTTTGCTTAGCGTTTTTTAGAAGTTCCATCAATTTATGTTAAATAAAATATAGGGTTTGTGGGGGTTCCTTATTAAACAAACGGGTAAGGATAGTTCAACAAGAAGAGATTAAGTAGATATTTCACTTAAACCTTTATTGAAGTGTATATAATATAAAGTAAGTACAAGTAAAAGGAATGGATGTAATGGATTGGAAACCAGCGCGAGGATTGAAAAAACCAATATATAAACAATTAGCTGAATTTATTGAAAAAGGAATAGCAGATGGGTCGCTTTCACCTGAAAGTCCCTTGCCTTCAGAAAGATTATTGGCAAAAGAACTTCAAATAAACAGAAGTACTGTTGTTGCAGCATACGATGAATTAGAATCAAACGGACTAATAACGAGAACTAGAGGTAGTGGCACAACCATAAGCAAAGATATTTGGGGTCTTTCTAACAAACGAGTCCCAAGTTGGAATAGATATATAGAAGCAGGCTCTTTTATGCCTAGTTTACCGATAAATCAAAGAATACGTAAAGAAATGACTAAACATAAGTTAATTAATCTAGCTAGTGGAGAATTATCAGAAGATTTGTTTCCTAAACAGGCACTTAGAGATATAACATCAACACGTTTTTTTATTGGTAGCCTAGGTTATGATCATCCACAGGGAAATATTGCTCTAAGAGAAACTTTAACTGCACATGTGAAAAATTATAGAAGCATTAATACAATACCATCGTCAATATTAATTACTTCAGGAGCTCAGCAAGCACTTCATCTTATTGTACAATGTCTTTTAAAACCAGGGGATTCCATTTTACTAGAGGATCCTTCGTATCACTATAATTTATCTATTTTTGAATCTGCTGGTGTAAATGTCTATAAAATAAATGTTGATTCTAACGGGTTTAATTATGAAGAACTCTTATCTCAGATTAAGAAATACGCAGTAAAGATGATTTTTATAAATCCCACTTTTCAAAATCCGACTGGCTATACGCTTAGCAATCGAAAGAAAAAACTTCTATTAGATTTATCATATGAACATGGTATTCCAATTGTTGAAGATGATCCTTACAGCTTATCTTCCTTCTTGGGGAAAGGAATTCAAAGTATTAAATCAATGGACGTTAACGGCAATGTCTTATATATAAGTTCTTTATCAAAGATAGTAGCATCTGGATTAAGGATCGGTTGGATTATAGGTCCAGAACGGGTTATTGAGAGGCTATCAGATGCGAAACAACAGATTGACTTTGGACATTCAAGCTTTACTCAATGGATCGCAAATGATTTTTTAAATTCACAGGGATTTGATAATCATCTGCAGAATCTTGTTAAGCAATTAGAGAAAAGAAGAGATCAGATTGTAAATAGTTTGAATCATTATTTAGAGGGGCAAGTGGAATATCATATTCCCACGGGTGGGATCCATTTATGGTGTAAAATTAAACATGATGTAAACGAGTTAAAGTTACTTGAGGAATCTATAATCAGAGGTTTACTTTATACCCCTGGCTTTACAATGGGATCCACAAAGGGGTATGTTCGTTTCACCTTTGCCCGGGAACAGGAAGAATTGATCGACGAAGGAATACGTAAATTTGCTGATGCACTAGGTTCTATTAAAAATTAAAATAAAGAATGTAGAGTCATGGTTATGTCCATGATTCTTTTTAATTTTTCTTATATTAAGTGGATGGGTAAAAACCACCTTAAGTGGATGGTTAGGGTTGATTGAAATTATATTATAATGATTTAAGAACAAAGTTCATCCTATTCCTATTAAGGTGTTAAGGTAATTAAGATTTAATTGGGAGGTTTATTTTATATGATTATTTGGTTGTCGTTATTAGGTGTTTTACTATTACTTGGTGGATTTTTTGCAACCATATCACTAGCTGGTAAGGGTGACACAGATTATCAAAACTCTACTAAAGGGAATGTAACAAGGCTTACATCTTTTTATGTATGCCTTTTATTATTAGTCATCATTGGTTTTGCCATTTACTTATCTTAATAAACTTAATAAAATAACTGGGTAATTCCAGCTTTTTTTCTAGGAGGTATAGTATCATGACATGGGTGGTTTTAGTCTCGATTATCTTGGCAAGCTTGATCAAAATCCTTTTGACATGCCTTCCACTTGGGGTTGTGGAGTGGATTATGAGCAAGTTTGAAGTTCACACAAAAATTAATGAAGTCGAAGTAAAGGTAACTAAAGATAGTGTGGAAATAATAGGTGAAGAAAAAAAGAATTTTATTAAGAAATTTAATGAGGCGGTTTTTATGCAAAAACAATATATTCATCCAGGAAATGAACAGAATTTTTTGTATCGAACCGAAGTTGAATCATCACCAATAATGATTGAAAGTATTAATGCCAAAAAGGAAACTAAGGTTTATATATATCGTTATACTGATCGCATCGAAGTAGTTAAACAATATAAAAAAAGAGTTGTAGCATATAGTCTCTTTGCAGACAAATCAATGAGTTAGTCATCCCTATTCAATAGACTAAATTCACTACAATGGAGTTGGTTTATATGAAAATAGAGTATGATTTTCCTTATATTATTGTGAAAGATGATAAGAAGAACTACAATATACTAAATAAACTTAGTAATGAAGCTGATTATTTGTTTGTCTTATTAAAGTATACTGAAAAAAAGACTCTTTGATACTAGATGAACTAGTAGCTTTTCCAATTTCAAATGAAAGAATCATTATATTAAATACATTAGATATTGTGCATCAAAAAGAAATTTTCTCAAAAGGACCCAGGGGGATTTTTTTAACAAAGAAAGACCAAAAAAACGTAAATATCTTGTTAAAGGTTTCGAAGGTGAGCAGAGTATAGGATTAAGAATCAGTGGAATATGATTTCTAATATATGGAAAATTTTACTTATAGCTAATGGGTGCGATGATCCAAGAAGGAGGATTATCGCTTATTTTAGTTCAAGTTATTAATCCGCTTCATTTTAAACAAGCCCTTCGCCAAACCAAGTCCATATGATCGAACTGCAGGAAATGCACATTAGATGCAGGGGAAAACCTATGGATACTATTCCTTGCGAAAATATTATGGAGATTACGGTAGTAAGTTGGAGAATTATCAGGTATTTGAAGGATTTGATTTAACAAACTTTGATAATTTCGAGGCTGAGTGGCAAGACGATAACTTAGTATTAATTAAGGTGTATCGAACGTGCAAGGAGGGAGCCACAGTTAAAGACGAGACTTTTCGTTTGGACACTATATGAGAAGCAAAAAGGTGATTGAATGTTTGAAACTTACTATAGAAATTAAGTGATTTATAAAAGTATGTTGATAGCGACTGTCTATACTTCAATCTATGCTTCAAATGACCATAATCCGACTGATAAGGGTAAGGAGGATAACATGAACTGGAGAATACAGGAAAAGCACTTCATACTTTAGGAGTGCTTTACTATTCTCTATTCTGAGTTGAAAATTTAGGTTTATGTAATTTTTGAAATAACGAGGTTATCACTTTTGCTATCAAAAGTACAAATACATAGCAAATAAATAAGTGAAGATAATTAATTTCATCGTACATTCTAAATAGACCAGTATTAACTAAAATAGGCTTTAAGATAAATGCAAATATAGCTGCAGTTATTATAGCGTATAGGTAATAATTTTTATGTTTATTCAATGTCCATTGGTAAATGAGCATGAAAGCCACAGGGACCAAGGAGGTGTCAATTGAGACGCTTGGTAATGCAGGGATAACCTGATAAGGGTAATGCCAATACCCTCTATTTATACCGTATACATCGAGAAATGTAAAAAAAACATGTACGTTATATCCATAAAAACCAATTAGAAATACCTTACTTCGGTCAATTTTAAAGTAAAGAATAACCAATGGGACTATAAGAATAGCAATTAAAACCCAAAACTGCCACGTAGAAGGGTTAGAATAGTCTGTCCAATAATTAATTAAAGAATCGGTATTCTCTTTTCTACCGTATAGAATCTTGTCAAACTCACGTAAACGTTCCAATAATATTCCTCCCTTGTTTGCCAATTATACATATAGAATAACCTAATATATTTAGCTTATTAGTAATTTTAAGAAGAGAATTATTCCGTATTTCGAGTAACTGTGTAGTAGGAGTAGTAAGAATGACAGTGTTCAACTGATTAATAATGTGTTTCTGAGAGGGGACATGGAAATTTGGAAGAACACATGAAAAAATGTGATTGTAATACATCGTTCCTTCGAATCCTTTTCATCAGTTTGTTTTAATTCGGTATCCTCGTTTAATTGAATTACACGTTAATAAACAGGCACTAGAAAAAATTTCAATCATATAAAGGTGATATCCAGTTCT
This sequence comes from Bacillus sp. BGMRC 2118, assembly GCA_008364785.1. Classification (GTDB taxonomy): domain Bacteria; phylum Bacillota; class Bacilli; order Bacillales; family SA4; genus Bacillus_BS. Next base: position 170,250 of record VTTJ01000006.1, read on the forward strand.
ATTAGATGAGGAGGATATCATGAAACCTATGCTACCTATTGAAAAATATTTCGGTAAGTTCGAATTAGTTTATGAGTTTTATGGCGCTATGCCAACAGGTGTTAGTGTTTCGGAAACTGGTCGTATTTTCATTTGTTTTCCGAAATGGGGAGACGATGTTAAATTTACGGTGGCGGAAATTGTTGAGGATAAATTGCAGCCTTATCCTAATTTAGAAACCAATGTAGTGAACCCCGAGAATATCACCATGACTTTCATCAGTGTCCAAAGCGTAGTTGCGGATGGAAGGGGAACGCTTTGGGTATTAGACACAGCGGCACCCAATTTTTCTGAACCTATTAAAGGTGGGGCGAAGTTAGTCGCTGTTGATTTAAAAACCAATACAATTAGAAGAGTATATACCTTTTCAGAAGATGTTGTCCTGCCAACAACTTACCTGAATGATGTCCGATTTGATTTTCGTGTTGGAAACGCAGGTTATGCCTATATTACGGATTCTTCTTCCAAGGGACCAGGAGCAATAATCGTCGTAGATTTAGAAACTGGAAACGCGTTTAGACGGTTAAATGGAGCAAATTCAACTTCACCCGATCCCTATTTAATACCGAAAGTAGAAGGTCAAATTTTAATGAATCGAAACAAAGACGGTTCAACTTCTCCATTTAGATTGGCATCTGACGGTATTGCGATTTCTCCTGATGGAAAGGTACTATTTTTTTGCCCACTGACAAGTCGTCATCTGTTCTCGATCTCAACAGAAGCCCTGAGAGACAGAGATATCCCGGACAATGATTTGCCTTATCATGTGGAGTATTGGGGAGAAAAAGGTGCGTCTGATGGAATGATCACCGATGAAAAGGGAACTGTTTACGCTGGAGATTATGAAAATAACAGTATCCGTAAAATATTTCCAAATGGCACAATGGATACTATCGCACATGATCCGAGAATTCTGTGGCCAGATACTTTTTCAATTGGTCCGGATCAATATTTATATGTCATTGTGAACCAATTACATCGGCAACCTAGATTTCATTATGGAAAAGACTTACGCCAGAAACCATATAGTTTACTTCGTATCAAAATTGATGAACTTCCAGCTCCGACCTTTTCATAATAAAAATAGTCATCTATGTTTTCATTAGGATCTTTACTTTTCGTATATTTATTCTGTGTGTTCAACCAGTTTTAAAAGCAAAACGAGTGGTGAATTAGAAAAGAGCCACTCTCTTTATGTATCGAAGTACCTAGATACTAAGGTAAAAATCTGGCTTTTGGGATTTTTACGCAAAGCAACAATCTATACTAAAAAGCCTTCATTATGTAGTGTAATACAAACACTAGTAATCGTATAAGCCTGTTAATTGATTGTCCCGCCTGTACCCCACGCTATTTTTGTGTAACTCAATGAACCTGAGGGAAAATTAGTTGAAAGAAAGTGAAAAGACATTCCTTTGGAATGTCTTTTCTAACAGATATTTTCTTTAGTAGCTATGTCTTTCACAACATCTTCTAAAGTAACATTTCTTAAAACATTCTCCATTGCCAATTGTGCTGCTGTGAATAATGGTTCAATTGTATTCTGGATGTTCCTTCCTACAAGACAATCAGGAAGTGTACTTTCGTGTATGCTAAACAACTCTTTCTCCTGTACAACATTTACTGCCTTATATACGTCGAACAAAGTGATACTGGATAATTCCTTTGCGAGTTTAGCACCTGCAATTCCTGGATGTACTTCTATCAAACCAGCCTTTTTTAACATCCCCATTAGTTTTCTTATAACGGCTGGGTTCGTGTTAACACTCGTAGCTAAAAATTCAGAAGTAGTAACGCCTACATTATTTAATTCAATTAGAGCCAATATATGAATTCCTACTGCAAACCGGCTACTGATGGACATGTTCTCAGTCACCACCTCTATTACTTTTCCTAAAATTATTTTATTTCTTTAGCATGTAATTGTTTTGATTACAAGTTTATTATACCAAAAAATAACCAAAATAATAAATAGTATTCAACCTGTTGACAAACTAGTTACATGTAACTAAAATAAATACATGTAATCGAAGTCGTTACAAATAAAACTTAACTGGAGGGAATAGTAATGAAAATTTTAGTAACTGGAGCAACAGGGAAATTAGGTTCAAAGGTTGTTGAATCATTATTGAAATCAAATCCTGCAAGTAATCTGGTTGTGAGTGTCCGAAATCCAGAGAAAGCAGAAGAACTTCGTAATCGTGGAGTGGAAGTTCGACAAGGAGATTTTGACCGTCCAGAAACATTAGATCATGCTTTTAAAGGGATTGACCGATTATTAATTATTTCTGCTGATGGTGACAATGAAACAAGAATCCAACAACATGCGAATGCTGTCCAAGCAGCTAAACGTACAGGGGTAAAATTTATTGCTTACACAAGCATAGCCAATGCAACAGAAAGCAAAAATTTGATGGCTCCACCTCATGTTGCGACAGAAGCCGCCATTATTAAAACGGGTATCCCATATTCATTCTTGCGTAACAATTGGTATTTGGAAAACGAAATTGGAAGTATTCAAGGTGCTATTGCAGGTGCTCCATGGGTAACTTCTGCTGGAGAAGGTAAAGTAGGTTGGGCACTACAACAAGATTACGCAGATGCTGCAGCAGCAGTTCTTGTTGGAGACGGTCACGAAAATACAGTGTATGAACTTTCAGGTCCACTTTTAACTCAAGATGAATTGGCAACTGCTCTTGGGAATGTATTGGGTAAAGATATACCTTTACAACAAGTTAGTGACGAACAATATGCAGAAATAATGAAAAGCTTAGGTTTACCGGATTTTGTGATCCCGATTGTAGTAGGAATTCAAGAAAGCATTAGAAACGGTTCACTAGAAGTAGAAAGCAATGATTTTGAGAAAGTTCTTGGTCGTCCAGTTACGCCGATCAATGAAGCTCTTAACCAACTCGTTAATCTAATTTCATAAACAATAAACCGACATTGGGTCGGTTTTTGTTTATGGAAAACTAAAATAAATACCTTGTTGGTAATGTTTATCGTTCCTCCACAAAAGAGTAGGTTTAGTTAAAGAAGGAGTTCAGAAGAAAAATTAGTTATCTAGTAACCAAGAATAATAAAATAATAATTATACTAAGTCACTTTAAGGATATTAAAAAACTGGAGGTTGACTTTTTTTTCAATAATGACTATCCTTATTGTTAATAAAAAACTAAATATTTCTTATCCAGAGAGGTGGAGGGAATGGCCCAAAGAAACCTCAGCAACAGGTCCTATATGGATACTGTGCTAATTCCATCAGACATTGGTTCTGAAAGATAAGAAGAGAACATTCAATGAATTAAACCTCTTCGTATCAAAGAAGGGGTTTTTATTAATTTTACGCAAAAATTTATATTTTTCTACTAGCTTATTACGAGAGGTGGAGGGAATTGGCCCTAAGAATCCTCGGCAGCGGACCTTAATAGATATAGGTACTGTGCTAAATCCAACAAGCATTGCTTGGACAATAAGTCAGGTATGATTGATTTTTATGTTCACCTACTTGTTGTCTCTGCTGAGAAGGTAGGTTCTTTGTGCTTAGAATTTAATTTATTTTAGGGAGAAAAAATGTTGTGGAAAATAAATTGGATGCCAGGAAGAATTTCTTAATTAATGAGTTACTAAGTGTTGGAATTTATAAGCTTGAATCTCAACATTTATTTGAGTTATCAATATCAAAGTTAGAAGCTGAATATAGACTATTGCAATTAGGAAAATGAAATCACTAAATCCTTGTAATGCAAGTAAATTATTTAAATTATTGGTAAAGGAGAATGAAGGATGATTAAAACTTTAGATAGAATTCGATTAGTAAATGGAGAAGAAATTTTTCATAGAATTATAAAGCCAAATGGATTCCCTAAAGCTGCTATCATTGTTATACATGGACATGGAGACCATAGTGGCGGATTGGATAATTTATATTCATCATTGATTGAATATGATTATATAGTTTATGCATTCGACTTACGTGGGCATGGTAGGAGTACAGGTAAGAGGGGGTTTATTAAAGATTGGATTGAATATCGCGATGACCTAAATCAATTTCATAAATTTGTAGTAACAGATAATCCTGACTTGCCAATTTTTATAGTTGGTCATAGCTTGGGAGGAGTGATTGCACTTGATTATATATTATATCACCAAGAAAATATAAACGGGATCATAACCATTGCACCTGCAATCTCTTATCGTATGACGAAATTGGAAAAGTTAATGATTCGACTTTTAGCAAAACTTAATCCTGCTCTAGCTCTTCAATTAAAAGGTAATTCGAGTTTACTGACAAATGATCAAAGTGTATTGGATAGGATTAGCTCTGATGAATTAAGACATAATGTTGTAACACCTGGATTAGGAAATGGATTACTAGAAGCTGTATCTGGCTTAATGAAAAGGGCAAATTCAATAAACTTACCATTACTGTTACAATATGGGCTAGAAGACAAAATAACACCTCCCCAAGAGTTGCGCCTGTTTTTTAACTTGGTAGCATCAACTGAAAAAAAAATACACGAATATGAAAAAATGAAACACCGTCCATTTGACGATATTGATCGAGAACTATTTCTATCAGATATGATAAATTGGCTTGAGCAAAGAGTTAAAGCCCCTATTGGGGTATAGTAGGTGAATCTAAGTGAATAGTTAAATACAAATAGAAGTTATATTCTCTAATAAGTTTGTTAAAGGGCAATGTTTTCGTTTACTTTGAAAAGATTTGTACAAGATTTTAACTAAAGAGAAAGGGGAGTTGTTAATCTCCCTAATGCCTCTCTCGTATTACTTTTTGAAAATTCTATAATTTGTTATGATGTACTTGTAAGTAAGGAAATTAAAGTATACCGAGGGAGTGTTGAAAAAAATATGGAATACATAACACTTAATAATGGGTTAAAAATGCCAATTGTAGGTACAGGTACAAATACTTATGGAAAAGAAAATAACGAGTATAACGGGGTATTAACAAATGAAATCCCTGAACTCGTATCAGCACTTGAGTTGGGTTATCGTTCAATTGATGCAGCCATCATTTATCGAAACGAAGAACTTGTAGGAAGAGTCTTAGCAGAAAGCACAGTGCCTCGTGAGGAGTTATTCATTACAACAAAAGTTCCTGCCAACGAAGAATATACTTCTTCTAAGGAAGCTACTCGAGTAGCTATTGATAACAGTCTGAAAAACTTCAAAACAGACTATCTCGATCTGCTTCTTATTCACTTCCCTATCGAAGACAAAGTACAACTTAAAAACACTTGGGAAGTCTTTGAAGAATATTACGAAGCGGGCAAACTGAAAGCAATCGGCGTTTCAAACTTTGGAAAAAATCATCTAGATGAATTGAGAGAATTCGCTAAAGTGAAACCAGCAGTTAATCAAATACAAATTAACTTAAAAGAATGTAACAATGATCTCCTTGCCGTATTAAAAGATGAGGGCATTACCCCTGTTGCATGGGGACCTATGAAAGCCGAAGTTCATCAAAAAGAAGTTTTAAATGAAATCGGTAAAGCCTATAAAAAAACTGGTGCACAAGTCTTATTAAAATATCAAATTCAACGTGGTGTGATTGTTATTCCTAAATCTCACAACCGTGAAAATCAAGCATCTAATATAGATCTATTCGATTTCGTATTATCTGTAGAAGATATACAAAAAATTGAAAACTTATAATTAGTCCTTCATCCTAGTGATATTAATAATATCGCTAGGTTTTGATTTTTTCGATACTATGAGTTTAGAGTAGTACCGTTTTTTATTGAATCAAAAGGAAAGGATTGTTGCTTAAACTATTATTTTTTATATCATGTAAAGGGGTAAAGTCAATGAAGAATCCGATATTGAAGACTTCACACATCTCATACCGAATAGTCAAAACTTGAAATGAAATAATTTACTGAGGTGAGCATAAATGAGATGTGATAAAGAAATGCTTAATTTAATTTTAGGAGTAGCTAGTAAAGATGAACGAGTTAGAGCTGTCTATATGAATGGCTCAAGAACCAATCCTAAAGTGTCAAAAGATATTTTTCAAGATTTTGATATTGTTTATGTGGTGACTGAAACAGCATCGTTTATAGAAGATGAGGAATGGATCAATATTTTTGGAGATAGGATAATGCTTCAAGAGCCTGATAAATTAGATAAGGCTTGTGGAATGGACATGGATTTCGATAGTTCATACGGATATTTGATGCTTTTTACAGATGGAAATCGTATTGACCTTCGAATTGGAACAAAAAAATCAATGGTTGATGCATTTGTGAAAGAGAAACTTACTATTCCATTATTAGATAAAGACAATATTCTACCAGTCATTGCTCCTCCAACAGATGTTGATTATCAGGTAAAAAAGCCAACCGAACCTATATATATCAGTTGTACCAATAATTTTTGGTGGTGTTTACAAAACGTGGCAAAAGGGATTTGGAGAGATGAATTACCATATGCTAAATTAATGTTTCAATATACCACAAGGGATTCACTGGGTAAAATGGTATCTTGGTGGATTGGATCAAAATATGACTTTCAAGTTTCAACTGGAAAAATGGGAAAATATTTTAAAAATTATCTCCCTCAATCATATTGGGAGATGTACAAAGAAACTTATTCTGACAGTGATTATAATAATTTTTGGAATTCTATATTTGTAACTTGTGAATTGTTTCGGATTCTGTCAAAAGAACTTGCTCAAGCTTTAGACTTTACATATCCATATGAAGACGACAAAAATATTACCCAATATCTTATGCATGTAAGAAATTTACCTACTGATGCAAAGGAAATATATTAATATCATTTTACCTGTTGAAATAATATGTTAAAGTAAATCAAAATAACTTCCGTATTGACTAAAAAATATACTCACCTTTTAAGGCATATAAGTTAGTTTTACCTATGAAAGAAGTCAAATGAAAATTCTCATACATGCTGCACTAACGAGGGCGATGATCCAAGAAGGAGGATTATCGCTTATTTTAGTTGAAAGTTATAAAACAAGTAAGGAAAGTTTAATAATGAAGGATATATTTTTCTTATGAAGAATACGATTTTGAGGTTAATAATATTGAAAGTTGAGCTCTTTTAATTAGCAAGAAAGTTTAGTAACTCAAATTTGTTATAGTGGCTGGTGTTTGAATGACTGTATTGAAATTAAATAATATGCAGTCAATTTTTCTTGTTGTATTACTAATGCTTATTTTGCCTATTTTGTGGTACCTTGCTGCTCCACTCACAGGAAAAACTGCTTATATCCCATTAAATGTAGTCATAGTAGCTTTGTTAGGAAGTCCTATCGCAAAAAAATTATTAAATGAAACAGGATATGTCTTATTGTGTTATCCGAGAAGTTTAAATCAAGAAGAACAATAGAATTTACTTACTACGCAGTACACTCATATTGTGAAACGAAAAAGAGTAGGTAATTTTAAAATTTACGTCTACTCCTTTATTTATTTAAAAATATTGTAAAAAATTCTTTTGTTATGAGATCTATCTTTATAAAACCATCTGTGGTAAATACGTGATAGGTAATACGTTAACCAAATAGTAATAAAGCTCCAATACCATCTCCAATTGTTATACTTAATTAGATTAGTGTATTTCACAGCAATTATTTCGAAAGATGTGATTATTGATGTGTGGATAAAGAAATAAATTAGTTTTGCAACGTTATTACTCTTTTCTGGATAATATAAATTGAATAATGAACACAAGGCAGGATAAACAAAGTATTCAAATGTAAAGCTGGATTTGTTAGCTTTTTTAAAAAATAATCGATTGGGATAAGAAATTAGATTTTTTTCAACTACAAGTAAACCAAAAAGCCATGTAATGACTTGTTTAAACAAAAAGGAAATATGGGCCTCGCGTATTCTTTTTCTAGGAACATATTTAAATAATAATAGCGATGTTATGATCCACGCTGATAATTCAATTGATTTATCTAATTTATTATTCATAAGTATCTCACCTCTTTGGATATAGGTTGGCATATCTCTAAATTTTTTATGTGAAATTTATACAACATTACGAAGAAACTGTGCATTAATGAAATCGATCCTTCTTTTAATATAGGGCTCATTTTATCAGACTAGATTTGAAGAAAAACTAAAATTACATAATATAAAACAATTATTTAGAACAGGCATCCAAACAGAAGCGTGTGTTGATACAACTTGTAGAAGAGGCTTTAGTATGGGCTATAAAGTAACTCTAGTCTCTGATTCCCATAGCACATGGGATTCGGTAGAAATTACAGCACAACAAATTATTAACCATCATAATGGTATGTTGCTTTGGTTTGCAGATATCGTGCCTAGTAATGAAATAGAATTCATTGAGATTACTAAACAAAAGGGTGAGGGAGTGGAATAATGGCTTTCATATATCTGGTCACACTTAAAGGAGATTTGGAATATTCCTTTGAAAAACAAAAAGCTACCATACTTTGGTAGCTTTATTTTTCTTTAGTCTTGAGCAAGCTTATCCCTATCTAGAGCAACAGGAGGTTTCTCCATCCACTCATTTTTTATCATAAAGGTTTTTATATTTTCTTCATATTGATACACATCAGCAATTATCTTCGCATATGTAGTTTTTAAATCTTTTCGGATACTTACTGCTGCACTATATCCATAACTGGCGATTCCATCACGATTAAGTTGGTCTAATAGATAAGATATTAATTTATCTGAAAAAGGAGATGTATTACCATCCAAAACATTCGTATCCCAAGTCATTGAAATAGGTAAATCATTTTGAACTAAAATATCACCTAATTTGTCTATAATATTTAATGATAATTTTTTTCCATGTTGCAATAAACTCATTAATTGCTGATTAGATGTAGATTGTATAAATCCAATTAATAAGTTTTTTCCAATATAATTCATAAAAACATTTTTGTGTAGCTCATTTGCTTCTCTTGCCGTTAATTCTCGATTATCATTAAAGAAGTTACCCAAAAATCCTTTATCTGCAATTGGGTTTGTTTCATGAGTGGAGGTAATTGAAGGAGGTCTTACAAATACTCCCTTTTCTAATAGAATAGTTGTTGTACGTTCAAATAAACTTGAAACGTTTTTTAATTGCTCGTGGAAAAAATTGCGAATATCCTCCCTTACTGAATCGGATAGTGCCATACTTGTTAAGGACATTCCAATTTTAGACATATTATTTAAATAAAATAGTATAAAAACATCCGTATACATCTTTGAGGCATTTGGGTTTAAATCATCTTTAATGTTAAAGCCTTTAGGGATTGGATAGTTTTCACTTCGTAGAACAGATTCAAAAAATTGCACAGCAGATTTAGAAATAGAACTCGCCTTACTACAAAGAGATTTAACTTCTTCTAGTTCTGATGTTAAGGTAAGATACTCCAAAACAACATTTGACATACTATTATTCATTAACTGTTCCCAACAGTGTGCTAACTCACCTGCAGTTAACTTTGCAGCCTTTGCATTATCCATGTAATCAATTCCTTTTTAAGATTAATTTTATATTCAATAACAAGTATTGGTATTTTTTTATCATTTATGTATATTGCATGGAAAATTAATAATTTTTTGGTTTGAATATGGGAAAATCATAACTAAGAGGGCTTTTCAAATATTCAGTAATGGGGAACTTCAAAAAAGTTTGTGAAATTTTGTACTTAAACTAACCAGCTAATAGTTTGTCAACATTTTTCAATAAAAAAGATTATTAACATCATGATATACTACAATTGAACATCCCTTCCTCTATACTATAATTGGAAGGTTTTATTATATTTTATTAAAAATAGTTTATAAGCTATATCCTGGAAAGTGTCTCAGCTTTTCAATAAGGCGTAAATCCAATGTAAGAGTAACACATGCAATAGCTGCTACTCTAAAGGGTTTTCCTTCTTCACGTTTCTTATCGTAAAACTCTCTAAGTCTTTTATTGCGATTCTAAAATGACGGAAGGTTGCTGACCTCCAGCTGAATTCTCTACTTCACGACTCTAATAAACTATCTAATCCTTCAGTAGTGTGTTTAAAGTAAAGCTCTTCCGATATGGCTTACTTTATCTAAATATGCATGAACATGGCTTACTTCTTTTTGATACATCCAGACCAATGACTGGATTCATAAACTATCTCCTCCTAGATTTTAAATTAGTCGGTATCCCCTTAAGAGCTTCTTGCAATGTAATAGATTCGTTTGTTAAACGGGATCAAAATGTCCCAACCAGCCTGAAACATGTTTATACAAGTAGGGGGTGAACAGTTTAGTTAACGAGATCAAGTCCCACGGGGGCGACGTTCTACCCCGACTAGCGTAAATAATGACCTTATAAAAAAAAGATCAACCAGAAATATCTGGCTAACCTTACATTACGATCGGGGCTTTACTTGAATTATGAATAAAAACAAAGAACGATTGTAAATGAAAATTCCAGCGTTCTTTTGCTATTTCTACTAATATATTATCGGGCTAATATCACTGTGATTTGGTATGCCATTTGAGCTGGTTTTTTACGTTTTCCTACGGTATCGGAACTGTTTAGACTATATCTAATGGGAAAAATTACACTTATAAAAGTGATTCATCATATCCGATATAAACCATAGAAACATGTGAAGGAGGAATTTCCCTTGGATAAAGAGAGAATTTTATTAGAAACTTTAAGACGTAAGAATAAAATTATGTTCATTATGTTAATTATCTCAGTTACGTTAGCTATAATCGTAGATTTATTACTTGGAGTGGAATTGTCAACAATCATTAAGACGTTAGTAGGTGGTGGTTTAGTCACGACCATTACTGGTGTTCTCCACTATAGCAAAAAGCTCACAAAGTTAATCCCATACATTGCGATCATAGGGATAAGTGGCGTGTTGGCTGTATTAATGGCAGGAGGGGTTTCTGAAACAAACCTATTAATGCCTGTGTATCTAATTACATGTTCGGCAATATATTTAGAACGTAAAGTATTACTGATTGGTATGGTTTTATCAACTGCATTAATGGTAAATTATTACTTAACTACTGCCTCTGAAATTATTGCTAATTTACCTACTGCTTTACTCTTACTCGTTTTAATTTTTGTAGTGTTATTTTTACAAGATGTCATTGCGAAATCATTTAGCAATAAGATTGAAGAATACTCTGTTCAAATGATCGAAAATCTTAACAAAGAACAAGAAACAAGAAAATTAATTGATGATAATACGGTTATAATTGCTGACAATATGAAGGACATTAGTGAACAGGCTGCTGTTAACCAACAATCATTCTCTGAGGTGAATCTTTCTATTCAAGAAGTAGCAACAGGAATGCAGTCTCAATCGAATGCTGTAACAGATATCATGGATGTCGTTGAAAGTACAAATGGTAAAGTTCAAGATATGCTTAGCCGAGTGAAGACAATTAGTGGTCATACGAATGAGAGTGTAGAGGATTCAAAACAAGGTAGTGATAAGGCAGTTCAATTAGAAGAGAAGATGCAGCATTTTAAAGAGCTGATATCATACATGTCTGAAGAAATGATGAAACTAGGCAAGTTTGTAAATGAATCTACTTCGTCTATCCAAGCGATACAAGAGATCACAATGCAAACGAATTTACTTGCATTAAACGCATCAATTGAAGCAGCTCGTGCTGGTGAAAGTGGAAGAGGATTCTCGGTTGTTGCTGAGGAAATTCGAAAACTAGCAGAAACAACTGAACATACGGCAAAACAGATCTCTGCTAATCTAAATGAAATCACTGTAAGTACAGAGAAAACACAGGAACAAATGCAGGATATTGGTGTGGAGATGGAAGGAAATATCTCAATCTCTCAACAAACAAAGTCAATATTCCAAGGAATTGACACACACATTCAATCATTGCAACAAGAAATTATCTCGTTTGAAAAGCTTGCAACTGAAATTGGACAAGACACCGATAGAGTAGATCGTTCTGTGAATGATTTTGCTTCTGTTCTTCAAGAAACAACTGCTGCAATTGAGCAAATTACAGCAACAGTACAGAACCAAAATGAGAAAAATGATGAGCTGTTCGAGTCTATTAAAAAGACGAATAATGCAGTAGAAAAGCTTTCTCAGATACAATAATTTCTAAAAACCATAGTTCTCGTTGAACTATGGTCAGATTGTAGAAAAAGACAACTCGAAAGGGATCTCGAGTTGTCTTTTTTGATATGTATGGATTACTTGATTGTTTCCAGAACACTCCTAGCATTGTTTTTATGTCATTTATTGGTTTTTCCATGTTCAGATTTACATCTTCTTTAAGAGTATGATTGAAAAAACCAATTGCCACATCAAGTTTATGGTCAAGATTAATAGCTAAAACAATTTCGTCTAAAGTAAGCAATCATTTCGATTTTTCTCTTGTATAGAATTATGTTTTGTCAGCATACTGTCACCTCAAATGTTATTCACTTTTTATTTTAAAAGTAAAATGGTTTATAACAGATTGTAGCGTAATGGCACTCGACTCCTGCGGGAGGCAGTGGGACAGGTGAGACCCCGCAGGCGGAACGTCGAGGAGGCTCACCGCCCACCCCGCGGAAAGCGAGTGCCATGGAGCGGAAATCACCTTGTCTTACAGAAAACCTCATAGAAATGGAAAAAGGACTAGGGACAACTAGCAATAATCGAGTTTGTTTACAGTCTGACCATAGTTCTCGTTGAACTATGGTTTTTTACCTTGTAAATATGATATTTATCCAAATGAGGACATACACTAAAAGTATCGATAAACCCTTGTCCGAGCTTATTTGTTACTAATTCTTCCTAATGTTATCTTTTTCCAGTACAATCAGACTAAGAGGGTGAGAAATTATGAAATATGGATTAATTGTTTCATTAATTATTTTCCAGCTGGCAGGTTTTTATTTTTTAACACAGCAACAGTATACACTAGCCATTATTTGTTTTTCACTGAACGGGGTATCGTTATTATTACTACTTTTCCTAGTGTTACGTGACCGTTTAAAAGAAAAGAAGGAGGAAGATGAAAATGATTATCGTGACTACTGAGTTTGTTCCGGGTAAAGAGATTAAAGAACTTAAAGGATTTGCAAAAGGAAGCACTGTTCAATCCAAGAACATTGGAAAAGACATTATTGCAGGACTACGTACAATTGTTGGCGGGGAAATTTCTGAGTATACAGAAATGATGGAAGGTGCGAGGAAAATTGCCATTTCCAAGATGGTCAAGGATGCTGAGGAGAAAGGGGCAAATGCCATTATTGGCATGAGGTTACAAACTTCTGCTGTTATGCAAAATGCCTCTGAAATCATTGCGTATGGTACAGCCGTAATTGTAGAATAAAAGACAAATTTTACACATAGGTTATATCATGTTTTGAAAATTCATTGTTGACATACAAATTGGAAATGTTATGATGAATTCGAAAACTAATCGAATAATTTACCGCTAGGGGTGCCTTCATAAAGGCTGAGATTAAAGTGAGACTTTAAGACCCTTTGAACCTGATCTGGATTATACCAGCGTAGGGAAGTGGAGGATGGAATAGTTGTATAAACTTATTTCTGATACTAACCACTTTTCTTACGTACTTTGTGAGAAAAGTGGTTTTTTTGTTTATATATACATAAACCACCTCTACCTGGAACTAGTGGAATTATTCAAACCATAACGGGAGGGATAATCATGAAGTTTTCAGAGCAATTGAGGAAAGATGTAAATGAGATTTGGGAGGCAAGCTTTAACCATCCATTTGTAACAGGAATATCGGATGGAAGTTTACCATTAGAGTGCTTCCGGTATTATGTATTGCAGGATGCTTACTACCTGCAACAGTTCGCAAGGGTTCAAGCCCTAGGTGCGGCAAAAGCTCAGGACTTACAAACGACAGCTCGTATGGCTGCACATGCTCAAGGGACATTCGAAGCAGAGTTAAGCTTGCATGAGAATTTTTCAAGACGACTAGGAATTACAGAGGAAGAAAAGGCAGCATTTAAACCGGCACCTACAGCTTATGCGTATACATCTCATTTATACAGGGCTGCAGATGGACACTTAGGCCATATTATAGCAGCATTATTGCCTTGCTATTGGCTTTATTATGAAATTGGAGAACAATTGAAAGAATCAAGACCTGAGGAACCAATTTATCAAGAATGGATTGCAGCATATGGGGCAGAATGGTTTCAAACATTAGTACAAGAGCAAATTAACCGGTTGGATGAAATTGCTGAAAGTGTAACAGAGGATGATAGAAATGAAATGAGAGAACATTTTTGGATTAGCAGTCAGTACGAATATTCCTTTTGGGAAATGGCATTTAGATTAGAAGAGTGGCCGGTGGTAACGAATCAGCCAGCGCTCTCGTGAGGAGGAACCGTGATGTCTAAGGGATTAAAACTAACCGATGTTCTCGTAACAATTGTTATATCGATTGTATTTGGAGTTGTATATAAACTGTGGGGACCTCTTTATAATGTGGTCAAACCATTAGGATTACACGTAGATCAGCTGATGTATGGAATGTGGTTTATCGCAGCAACAGTTGCCTTTCTGATCATTCGTAAGCCGGGTGTAGCACTTCTTGCAGAAATTGCAGCTTCGAGTGGAGAGTTTCTAATGGGCTCAGAGTACGGACTAGAAGTCTTATTGTATGGTGTTTTCCAAGGACTTGGAGCAGAGCTCGTGTTCCTGCTGTTTTTCTATAAGCGATTTGACGTCATTGTCGTTTCACTTGCAGCAATTGGATCAGCGGCAGGTTCACTTATCTTAGATGCTTCAAAAGGCTATATCGGGGATTTAGCTTTGTGGAACTTGAGTTTATATATAAGTGCTAGAGTGATAGGGTCCATTTTATTGGCAGGAATATTTGCACATATTCTTGTAAAAGCTCTTGAAAAAACAGGGGTTACTAAACTATTAAGGCAATCAAATGCAGCCGATCAGGAAGCGTTAGATCGTTGATGATGAAACCAATGATTACGGTGGAAAAGCTTAGATTGAAATTTCCAGGTGAAGAGCAGCTTTTATTTAAAGATATGAATCTAACAATCCAAAAGGGCGAGAAGGTTCTCCTTCTTGGTCCTTCTGGCTGTGGGAAATCAACACTGCTTCAAGTGTTGGGAGGGATCATCCCAAGGTCTATAGATATTCCTATGAAAGCAGAGAATATAAATCTTCCCAAGGCAGTCGGCTATGTTTTTCAAGATCCAGAGAGTCAATTTTGTATGTCATATGTTGATGAGGAAATTGCGTTTGTCCTGGAAAATCTACAAGTTCCTAGAGAAGAAATGAATGACAAGATTAAACATTATCTACGTATAGTAGGGCTTCAGGATATCCCGTTACATACAAAGATTGAATCACTTTCTGGAGGACAGAAACAACGTCTTGCTATTGCCTCAACGTTAGCATTAGAGCCTGAAGTTCTTCTGCTTGATGAACCAACAGCTATGTTAGATCCAGCTGGAACGAAGCAGGTGTGGGACACCATTTCAGATGTAATGAAGGATCAAACATTAATTATCGTAGAGCACAAAATTGAACATGTTGTTGAGCTTGTTAGGCGAGTGATTGTTTTTAATAACAGTGGTGAAATTCTTGTAGATGCGCCAAAGGAAGAGATTCTGTGTAACTATCTTCACTTACTAAGAAGTCACGGAATATGGTACCCAGGTGTATGGAAGGAATACGTGTCTAGTAATCCAAGGCAAATATCACAACCGACTCTTTCAAGTGATTCAATTGTGAAGATGAAGGATTTTAACGTATATCGAAAAAAAGAAATGATCGCTTTTGTTGAGGAATTGAAGATTGATCAAGGAGAATGGATTACGGTAGTTGGTGAGAATGGAGCAGGGAAAAGTACGCTATTACTCGGAATGATGCAGTTGTTAAAAACCTCAGGGAATTATGAAATTCTTGGTAAACGAGTCATACCAAAGCTTGACCTATCCAGTGATATTGCCTACGTTTTTCAAAATCCTGAATTCCAATTTGTAGCTCATACTGTTTTTGATGAAGTATCTTTTTCACTTGTACTAGATGGGGAAAATGAGTCAGTGATTCAGGAAAAAGTGACGGATTTGTTAAAGAAATTTTCTCTCTTTGAACATCGCCATAAACACCCATACGAATTATCAATGGGACAAAAGAGGAGACTTAGTGTCGCTACAGCGATTCTAAATAATCAAAAGATACTCCTATTAGATGAGCCGACATTCGGTCAAGATAGCAAAAATACATTTGAATTGCTAGAACTTCTCGAAAAGGAACGGAACGAAGGAAAAGTAATTGTGATGATTACTCACGATGAACAAATTGTAGAGAATTTTGCTACGAGGAAATGGATGATGAAAAAAGGCAGAATCGTTGAAGATATTTATATTTCGAATAGAAAGGCGGTTTACGTATAAAGGATGGATACGAAGAATGAAACTTGGATGTATCATATTAATCCAACATTAAAGTTGTTTGTCATGTTAGTAGTTTTCATCCTCCTATTGCTTATTCATAATCCTACTACACTATTGAATGTAACTCTGTTGTTATTTCTATTATTCATGTTGTTTAACGGTTATAAGATTAGAATCGTTTTACTTCTATTACTTCCATTTCTATTAATTTTTATATCTACCTCTTCTGCAATGATTATGTTTGGAAAAGGAGATACCACTTGGGTGAAATGGGGATTGATTCACATCACAGAAGAAAGCTTCTACCGTGGCATTCATATTGGCATACGGGCTCTTTCCTTTGGATTAATCGGCTTACTCTTTTCACTTACGACAAAGCCTGTAACTCTTTTTTATTCCTTGATGCAGCAGGCTAAGCTTAGTCCGAAGTATGCCTATAGCTTTCTAGCAGGGTACCGGTTAATTCCGATTATGTTAGAAGAATTTCAAGTGATTCACCGTGCAATGAAAGTAAGGGGAATTCGGCGACAAAAGGGATGGAGTGGCATGGTGCTTAAATTAAAAGCTTATACCATACCATTACTAGCCCAGAGCATTAGAAGAGCATTTCGCATTGGTGTTGCCATGGAAGCTAAACAATTCTCATCAGAGACGAAACGAACGTACTATTACAAAATAGGATTTTCAAAGCATGATCTATATTTTGTCTGCATAATGACTCTAATCCTAACGAGTGCGTACCTCCTATCATTACAATTTCCATACATACCTATCCAAGACGTTAGATACGAAGCTGCTACATTAACGCTTTAACGTAACGGGGGACTGTCCCCCATTGCTTTAAAGTGTGAAAGTTAGGTGAGGAGGGAGTTCATGGGGATACATTTGATTTCAAATGGTAGGTTGAGTGCTGCACAGTTTTGTGAAGCTGTGCAGTCTTGCAGCGAATATGTTGAATGTATTCATATTCGTGAGAAGCATTTAAGTGCGAGTGAATTATTCGATTATGTAAACACGCTGCTTGATAGAGGGATATCTTCAGAGAAGCTTATTATGCATGATCGGGTGGATGTTGCGATGGCATCAGGTGTGAGAAGGGTTCAACTAACAACAAGAAGTCTGCCTGTATCCATTGTGAAGGAGACATTTCCATCATTGTTCATTGGATGTTCCACGCACTCTCTAGAAGAGGTGAAGATTGCCGAAGCTGGAGGTGCTGATTTTGTACTCTATGGCCATGTGTACAAAACTACTTCAAAGCCTGGTCTCGAACCAAGAGGAATTACCCAGGTAAAAGGCATCACTAGTCAGACGATTGTACCTCTTATCGCAATTGGTGGTATTACACCAGAGAATACAAGGACAGTCATGCAAAATGGAGCCTCTGGTATTGCAGTCATGTCAGGAATTTTAGATGCAAGTAACCCATCTCATTCAGCGAGGCAATATTGGGATGCACTCCAAGAATGGAAGGAGGTACAAGGTGAAAACAAACTATGATGTTATCGTTGTCGGTGGTGGAATCATCGGACATTCTATCTCTTATGCACTTAGTAAAAAAGGGATGAGTACACTCGTAATAGAGAGAGGCAAGACAAATGAAAAGGCTACAAGTGCAGCAGCCGGTATGCTTGCAGTCCTTTCCGAAGTAACTCATGAAGGTCCATTGTATAAAATTGCAAAAGAAAGCAGAAACATGTTTCCAAAACTTCAAGAGGAACTTTATGAAACTACAGGCATTGATATTGAACTTATCCAAAAAGGAATGCTCAACATTGCTCACAATGAAATAGAAGCTGAAAAACTCATTCAATTGACAAAACTTCATCAATCAAATGGGGAAATGGCGAGTTGGCTTCTTGCACCACAACTTATGGAATTTGAATCAAATCTATCAAACAGTATAATCGGAGCAATGTATGCGCCTGATGATAGTCAAGTGTCACCTGTCAAACTAGCAGAGGCATTTGCTCAAGGTGCTATGAATCAAGGTGGAAGATTACTAGAGTATACGGAAGTCACCGGACTATTGAAAGAGAATGAAAAAGTATTGGGTGTAAGAACAACTGCAGGTAATTATTTTAGTGAACATGTGGTGATCGCTGGTGGGGCCTGGTCTCATCTCATTTTGGAGGAGTTGCAATTGTTCCCGGTAAAAGGTGAGTGTTTCTCGGTGATTTCTCAAGAAAAACTAGTAACAAGAACCATATTCTCAGACGAATGTTACATCGTTCCGAAACATGGAAACCGTTACATCGTTGGAGCTACCGTCATTCCAGGAACGTATGATGAATCGGTCACTGTTGCTGGTGTTCACTCACTTTTAAATAAAGCAATCAACATCCTGCCAAAATTAAAAGAGGCAAAATGGGAGAAAGTCTGGGCAGGAATTAGGCCGCAAACTCAGAATCGACTCCCAATCATCGATAGACATCCTTCAATAAAAGGACTTTATATTGCGGCAGGACATTACCGAAATGGAATTCTATTAAGTCCAATTACAGGAGAGAAGGTAGCAGATTTAATTGTTGGTGAAAATACTGCAATGGATTCAAATGCTTTTTCAATAAGGATCTTTTCGTAGACATTGTTGCTATGAATTAAATAAGGTCATTTTTATCGGAAAATCAACACTTTATGTGAAAACAGCATCAATTAAAGGGAGGGAAGCGATATATGAAACTACACATAAATGGTGATGAAGTCACTGTACCTGACGAAATGACAAACATGTCAGAACTAGTTACCTATTTTAAGTTGCAAGAAAAGATCATCATTATCGAGCATAACCACGAAATTTTAGAAAAAAATGCACACCATCAAGCAAAAATTCAAGATGGTGATAAAATTGAAATCGTTCATTTTGTAGGAGGCGGATGATATGTTGAAAATTGGTCCATATTCTTTCCAATCAAGATTATTATTAGGAACTGGGAAATATCCAAACTACGATATTCAAAAAGAAGCAGTAGAGGTCTCAGAGGCAGAGATACTTACTTTTGCAGTGAGAAGAATGAATATTTTTGAACCGAATCAACCTAATTTCCTTGAAAAGCTAGATGTGAAGAAATATACACTGCTGCCAAATACAGCAGGTGCAGCAACTGCAGAAGAGGCTGTTAGAATTGCAAGACTTGCAAAGGCATCTGGTTTATGTGACATGATCAAGGTCGAAGTAATAGGAGACTTTACTACACTATTACCTGATCCGTTTGAAACGTATAAAGCATGTGAACAATTACTAGAGGAAGGCTTTATTGTTTTACCATACATTTCAGATGATGTATTATTAGCAAAAAGATTACAACAACTGGGCGTGCATGCAGTCATGCCAGGTGCCTCTCCGATAGGGTCGGGGCAAGGAATTGTGAATCCTCTAAACTTAAGTTTAATTATAGAACAGGCTGAAGTGCCGGTTATTGTGGATGCTGGTATTGGTTCACCTGCTGATGCTGCTATGGCAATGGAACTGGGAGTAGACGGGGTATTGCTGAATACAGCTGTATCTGCTGCGAAAGATCCGGTGAAAATGGCAAAAGCAA
Organism: Bacillus sp. BGMRC 2118; assembly: GCA_008364785.1. Classification (GTDB taxonomy): domain Bacteria; phylum Bacillota; class Bacilli; order Bacillales; family SA4; genus Bacillus_BS. The sequence goes on from VTTJ01000006.1 coordinate 190,224, forward strand.
TGAAGCTGGGAATTGACGCAGGTAGACTAGGATTTGAGGCAGGGAGGATTCCTAAGAAACGTTATGCGACTGCAAGCAGCCCGATGGAAGGATTGAGCACTGTTTGAGTGAACGTTATTCAAGACATGAAATATTTGCTCCCATCGGAGTAGAAGGACAAAAGAAGATAAGAGAGAAGCATGTACTCATTATAGGAGCAGGAGCCTTAGGAAGCGGAAATGCAGAGGCGCTAACACGTGCGGGAATTGGGAAACTAACCATTGTTGATAGAGATTATGTGGAATGGAGCAATCTCCAACGACAACAGCTTTACGGAGAACAGGACGTTGTTCAAAAACTGCCAAAAGCAATTGCCGCTAAAAACAGACTTTCTGAAATAAATAGCGATGTTGAAATAAATGCAGTTGTAGCAGACGCAACTGTTCAAGAGTTCGAACAACTGATAAAAGGTGTTCATGTAATAATTGATGCAACAGATAATTTTGATACAAGACTCGTAATAAATGATATATCTCAAAAATACAACATTCCATGGATATACGGTGCATGTGTTGGTAGCTATGGAATTAGCTATACGATTGTACCTGGGGAAACACCTTGCCTTCACTGCTTGCTGGAAAAAGTACCGATGGGTGGAATGACGTGTGATACAGCAGGTATTATTAGCCCTGCGGTTAATATGGTTGTGTCTTATCAGATTTCAGAAGCACTAAAAATTTTAGTGGAAGACTACGGAAATCTTAGGAAAAAACTTGTTACCTTCGATCTTTGGACCAATCAATATGCAGCCATTTCTGTCGGGAAATTAAAGCGAGATTCGTGTACATCCTGTGGGATTGATCGAACCTACCCATTTTTATCATTTGAAAATCAGTTAAAAACGGCAGTGTTGTGTGGTCGTGATACAGTTCAAATTCGTCCTCAAGAAGGTGTTAATCGTAACTTAGAAGAACTTGAGAAACAATTAAAGCTAACTGGTGGAAAAGTAGAACGAAACCCGTTTTTACTATCATTTGAAACGGATGGAAAGCGACTCGTTATTTTCAAGGACGGTAGAGTGTTAATTCATGGAACAAAAGACATTACAGAAGCAAAGGGGATTTATCATCGATACTTAGGGTAGAGGTGAGTAAATGAACAGAAAAAAAGCACTGACAATCGCCGGCTCTGATAGTGGTGGTGGTGCAGGAATTCAAGCGGATTTAAAAACATTTCAGGAACTTGATGTGTATGGAATGTCTGCTATTACCGCAATAACAGCTCAGAATACACTGGGAGTAAGCGGAGTACATCCCGTACCAATATCCATGATTGTTTCACAGCTAGAGGCAATAGCATTAGACTTATCACCCGATGCAATCAAGACAGGAATGCTATTTAGCAGCGAAGTTATCGAGGCAGTAACTGAATGTATAAAAAAGTCGCAATGGAAAAATATTGTGATCGATCCAGTCATGATTGCCAAAGGTGGAGCTTCCCTTTTACAAAATGAAGCCATTATGTCTATGAAAAAAAATCTGTTACCTTTAGCAACCATTGTTACACCTAATATTCCGGAAGCTGAAGTATTAACCGGAACAAGTATCCAGTCAATGGAAGATAGAAAAACGGCAGCGATGATTCTATATGATTTTGGAGTAGATCATATTGTCATAAAAGGTGGACATAGTGATGACATCATGGCGGTGGATTTATATTATAATGGTGAGTATTTTGAAGAAATCAGTACCCAGCGTTTAAACACAAAAAACACGCATGGTACAGGTTGTACATTTTCTGCAGCCATTACAGCGGAATTAGCAAAGGGAAGTTCAATTGAGAATGCAGTGATGACAGCTAAGCACTTCATACATGCAGCTATTAAGTATGACCTCCATATTGGAAGTGGGCACGGACCAACAAATCATTGGGCTTATAAGCAGCTTCAAGGAGAAGCTATATTATGAACATCCGGGAATATGTAAAATTATATTTTATTATGGGTAGTACCAACTGCGAGCTAAGCCCTGTTGATACATTAGAGCAAGCAATTCAAGGGGGAGTTACTCTTTTCCAATATCGGGAAAAGGGGGAGGGGTCCCTTAATGAAGCGGAAAAAATTCAACTGGCACTACAATTGAGAGCAATCTGCAAGCGAAGTAGTATCCCCTTCATAGTGAATGATGATTTAGAACTTGCATTACTACTAGATGCAGATGGTATTCATATAGGTCAAAATGATTTACCCATTGAGATTGTTCGGGAGAAAATGGGACATAAAATTATCGGATTATCTTGTCATAATGTACAAGAAGCAAAAGCTGCGATTCAAAAAGGAACTGACTATATAGGTGTTGGCCCTATGTTTGAAACAATTACAAAGCTTGACGCGGAGCGTGTCTGCGGACCGAAGACAATCCATCAGATACGTTCTGCTAATCTAGATATTCCAATTGTGGGCATTGGAGGCATTACGGTGGAAAATGCTCACACTGTCATAGAAGCTGGAGCAGATGGTGTGGCTGTTATTTCGGCAATTAGTAGACAGTCATTACCACTTGAAGCTGCACGCCGCATACGTAAAAGTATCTGTTGATCCTAGCTAATAATAAAAATCAGCAAATGAAAACCCAATTACTAGGCATATTGTCATGAAACAATAACCGAGTAGTCGGGTTTTTATTGGTTGCAACAATTATTTAAAAATTAGTGAAGTGGTGCAGAAGACACTCGGGCTCCTGCGAAAAGTATAGGAAAGACTAAGACTCAAGCAGGCGTTGCCGAGGAGGCAGCTTTTTGGGGATAGTAAAATAACGATCAGGTTCCTCCACTCGGTATCCGGCGAGTGTCTGTAGCGTAAAATTAGAAATAATTAATATAGGGGCTTTTCGCCTTTATGAATCGCTTTCTCCAAGAGAATAGTAACGTTTTTGTAACACCTTTTGCACAATTCTTCCGATAAAAAAACCGATAATAACAAAGATAATCGGTGTGAAGATCGGTCCGAATGTAGTCGTAAGAATTGGTTTACTTGAAAAGATTACCCCGATTGTACAAATATATGCTGCTACTGAAAATGGAACAGATTCATATGGAACTGGCTTGATATCGGCACGTTCTCTTCCACCTTTAAATGCATCCCACATCGCAAAAACATATAAGCATGGATAAAACATAATCCATTGATAATCTACAGTTTCGATTGCACGGGAGATCTCTCCATGAAAGCTATAGACAATGGCTATATTGAGATTGCCTTGCACATTAATTAAGAACTCTAATAGAACAAATAAAACGGCTTTTATATAATGACCATTGAGTAGTTGTCCAAAACCAGGTAGGGCAATACTCCATAACAGCATCTCTATCGGATATGTATGTCTAAGCTTCTTATCGTTCATTGTGCACCCCGCACCCCGTTTCTTTACTCTTCTTAAAGTGAGCCAAAAGGTCTAAAATTATAGCTGTTATTTTTGTATTTTTTTTACAGTAATTTTTAAATTATCAAATTGGGAATTGACAGAGTGCTTTGCCAAGTGCTAAGCTACCAATTATAGTATATTTTGGAAAAGGAGGTTACGTTGATATGAAAAAGCTTGTCAGAATTAACTCAATTGAATTAAATAAACTCAACGTGACCCAGAAGATGTAATTCTTTATATTTTTATTTAATGAAAATATACAGGCGCAGGTCATGTTATCCATGGCGTGCGCCTTTTTATGAGGCACATTCTACATTGATGTGCCTTTTTTTTGTTGATAATAACTGGTTATTTAACCATTTATTCATAATATCTACACACAATAAGGAGGAAATTAAAATGGAAACTCGAGAAGTTCGACTACTATGTTATGCAGGAGAGAAAGAGGGCGGATAACGCACGTTTGCTTCAGGGAGAAGGGAGAGAGATAAATGTTTTCAGTATTACGTAAATTAAGCTGGTTCTTTAAAGATAACTGGAAGAGATATACCGTGGCCATTTCATTATTAATACTTGTGAGTGCGTTGGAGGTAATTCCGCCTAAAATATACGGTATCGCGATTGACGCCATTCATTTAGGGACATTAACGTCTAACAATTTATTCAAGCATATAGGATTATTATTGCTAATTACTTTTATGATGTATGGCCTGACATATGTATGGATGTATAAGCTTTTTGGTGGGGCATTTGTGTTAGAACGATTACAACGTTCGAAGTTAATGAGCCATTTCTTAAAAATGACACCAACCTTTTATGAGAGAAATCGTACGGGTGACTTAATGGCCCGTTCTACAAATGATTTAAAGGCAATTGCCCAAACAGCAGGATTTGGTATTTTAACACTTGTTGATTCATTTTTCTTCATGTTTATTATTATTTTTACGATGGGATTTTTCATCAGCTGGAAATTAACGATTGCATCTATCTTGCCACTGCCAATCATGGCAATTGTGATTAATATATATGGAAAAAAGGTGCACGCGCGATTTACGGCTGCCCAGGATGCTTTTGGTGATTTAAACGATAATGTACTTGAATCTATTGCAGGAGTCAGGGTAATACGTGCCTATGTTCAGGAGCATGCAGATGTTGAGCGCTTTGATTCCTTAACCGAAGAAGTGTTTAACAAAAACATAAAAGTAGCAAAGATCAATGCGCTGTTTGATCCAACCATTAAGATACTTGTGGGAATTAGCTATTTGATTGGTTTAGGATATGGAGCATATTTAGTGTTTCATCAGCAGCTGACTCTCGGTGAACTTGTTTCCTTTAATGTGTATCTTGGGATGTTAATATGGCCTATGTTTGCTGTTGGTGAATTAATTAATATCATGCAGCAAGGAAATGCGTCTTTAGATCGAGTCATGGAGACGTTATCTTATGAAGCAGATGTTAAAGATGATTTAACACCACTAGATATTAAACAACCAGAGCGTATTGAATTTAAGCATGTAACGTTTCAATATCCTTCGTCATCATTTGCAAACTTAGTGGATGTAAACCTCACATTAAATAAAGGTCAAACGCTTGGGATTGTCGGGAAGACTGGAAGTGGTAAAACGACACTTATTAAGCAGTTATTGCGTGAGTATCCACTTGGTGAAGGTGAGATTCTTATTTCTAGTGTACCTATTAATAAGATTCCAGTTGAACGATTGCAAAGCTGGATTGGTTATGTACCTCAGCAACATATTTTATTTTCGAGAACAGTAAAGGAAAATATATTGTTTGGTAAACCTAATGGAACGGAACGTGATGTTGAACATGCCATAGAACAGGCAGCCTTTAAAAAGGATTTAGAAATGCTGCCAGAAGGGTTACAAACACTTGTTGGTGAGAAAGGTGTAGCACTATCTGGTGGACAAAAGCAACGAATATCAATTGCTAGAGCGTTGCTTATAAACCCGGAGATTTTAATATTAGACGATTCATTGTCGGCTGTAGATGCCAAAACGGAAGCAACAATTATCGAAAATATTCAAAACGAGCGTGCAGGGAAAACAACTATTATTTCAACACACCGTTTATCTGCAGTTCAGCATGCAGATTGGATTATTGTATTTGACGAAGGGAAAATTGCAGAAGAAGGTACACATGAACAATTAATAGGCAAAGATGGCTGGTACAAAGAACAATGGGTTAGACAGCAAGTAGAAGAAGCATTAGGAACAGAGGAGGTGAGAGCATGAGTGTAACAAAACGTTTATTTCAATATGCAATGCTGTATAAAAAGACAATCATTTTTGCTCTCATGATGCTCTCTATTTCAGTTGCTGCAGAGTTATCAGGTCCATTTATTGCAAAGCAGATGATTGATAAGCACATCTTAGGAATCGAACTACCATGGCATGAGACAGATCAGACAGATAAAGACACAGTGAACTATAATGGAAAGTTATATAAACGCTCTGACCACGTTGCAAGTGGTGAAAAGGGCAAAGAAGTACGGGTACTCCAAGTCGGAAGAAACTATTACTTTGTCAATTCTCCAATTGAGTTTGACGGAGTGAGAACGTTTAAGGACGGAACCCTTACGATTACACGAGATGGTAATGTGGCAGAGTATCCAGCCGATAAGCTGAGTGGAACAGCTCTACTAGGGTTTTATACACCTGAAATTGATAATATACTTTGGCTCATGGGCTTATATTTCGGATTAGTGATCGTTTCTTCTATCTTTCAATACGGGCAGCGAGTCTTTTTACAAGTATCCGCTAATCGTATTATTCAACGGATGAGGAAGGATGTCTTTAGACATATCCAACGATTGTCGATTAACTATTTCGATAACCTTCCAGCAGGGAAAGTGGTATCTCGCGTAACAAATGATACAGAAGCCATTCGAGATTTATTTGTGACGGTATTGTCCACCTTCTTTACAGGTGTCATTTATATTACCGGTATCTATATTGCGCTCTTCTTATTAGATGTAAGACTGGCAGCAATATGTTTAATCCTAGTACCAATCCTAATCGTATGGATTATCATTTATCGTAAATACGCATCCAAATACAATCATATTATTCGATCTACGCTAAGTGATATTAATGGAATGATCAATGAAAGTATTCAAGGTATGACGATTATTCAAGCTTTTAAGCGTCAAAAAGAAACAACAAAAGAGTTTGAAGTGATGAATGACAAGTACTTTACGTATCAAAATAAACTATTGAACTTAAACTCACTTACTTCACATAACTTGGTGTTTGTGCTAAGAAACTTAGCATTCGTTGCGTTGATTTGGTACTTCGGCGGTGCTTCACTCGAAATAGGAACAGTTATCTCAATAGGTGTGCTGTATGCCTTTGTTGATTATTTAAACCGTTTATTTCAGCCGATCACAGGAATCGTCAATCAATTAGCAATGCTAGAGCAGGCACTAGTGGCTTCAGAAAGAGTATTCGAACTTTTGGATGAAGAAGGTGTCGATGTTTCAGAAGATACTATTCCTAGATACAAAGGTGATGTTCAGTTCGATCATGTTTCCTTCGGATATAAAGAAGGAGAATATGTGTTGAAGGATATTGACTTTAAGGCAAATCAAGGAGAAACAGTTGCACTTGTTGGTCATACAGGGTCAGGTAAAAGCTCAATCATGAATCTTTTATTCCGTTTTTATGACGTGTTGGAAGGTAAGATTTTAATCGATGGCCAGGATATCCAAAGCTTAACGAAGCAGCAAGTACGAAAGCATATGGGAATTGTGCTGCAGGATCCATTCTTGTTCACAGGTACGATTGCTTCTAACGTAAGTTTAGATGATCCATCTATCTCGCGTGAAAAAGTGATAAAAGCATTAAAGGATGTTGGAGCAGATCGGTTTATTGAGAACCTACCTGGAGGGTACGATGAACCTGTAATTGAAAAGGGAAGTACATTGTCAGCCGGACAACGTCAGCTCATTTCTTTTGCAAGAGCATTAGCATTTGATCCAGCCATCTTAATACTAGATGAAGCAACTGCTTCCATTGATACAGAGACTGAGTCCATTATTCAGGAAGCATTAGAAGTGCTTAAGAAGGGACGTACGACCTTTATTATTGCACACAGACTATCAACCATTAAAAATGCCGATCAAATTCTTGTGTTAGATAAAGGAAGCATTGTTGAACGAGGGAACCATGATGAACTTATGGAACATGGTGGTCGTTATTATCAAATGTATCAGTTACAGCAGGGGGCAATCTTAGCAGGATAGGAACAACCTTATGGTTGTTCTTTTTTTATGGGTCATTAATTTTGATTTATTAATAGATTAATAGTTTAAAGGCAAGACTACTGATTGTGACGAGTCCCACCTTCTCCACATGAAATTGATTTTTTTTAATATGGATTTTTGTGACGTAAAGCATAACTTTTCCGTTTGGAAAGGTTATGCTTTATTTTATTTTAGGAAGCATTATGCTTTATATTGATCGTTTGTAAACAACTTGGACAGGAAAAACAGGAAGAAGATGTAATTCCCCATTTCTGTATTGCCATCGCTCCTTGTTTCCTATTGTTGTATTTTCATCATGGCAAAATAAGACTCATTAACGGAAACGGAATCTGGTTGCTACAAGGAAAAATAATATAGACCAATGCAATATTTGAATTGGTCTATACAATGTGTTCTCCAAATAGAAGGGGGTTAATAGTCATATGGAAATGCAATCTCAATGAATTCACCTCATTCAGAGAGACACTAATCACATCAAATTCTTCTTTGCCATGATCGTTGTAGTTTATTTTTCATTAAAACGGGTACTGGAAGGTCATTATCAATCCCTTCGTCCACAGTTTCCAAATAAGAATATTTCCCCTCTTCTTCATTGTCAAGGTTACTTTATGGATAAAAACAAATTGATCAAGAAACATTAATTGAAATAGTTAAAGATGCGAAATGACACCTTCATGGGTAAATTCACTACCATGGCATGTTTAATTTGCGACTGGTGAGGCGCTTAAACATATAAGGAATGTGTTATCTTTAGAAAGGGACGATGATGAAATGGTTACAGAAATTCAACTAAATGATACTAAAATTAATATCACACGATATGATGAAAAAAAGATAGATGGTAAAACTCAGATATCGTTAACTTTTTATGTTACAAGTGAAGACTACCATGATATAGCAACGTTATTATACGAAGGAACATTTGATGTAATCGTAGTCGAGAGACATCTTAAGTTCCGCGGAACGATTCAAGAATATTCAACATCAATTACGAATCTATACGAAAAAGGGCAAATTGGTGAATATAAACTGACTTTGAAAGAAGTGGAATAATAGAAAAGGGGATTTTCATCTTATGAAATTAAGCATTTTAGATCAGTCTCCCATTTCAACTAATCAAACGGCAAATGAAGCATTACAGGAATCCATGAATCTCGCACGCATAGGGGAGACATTAGGATATTCACGTTATTGGATTGCTGAACATCATGCAATGCCAGGGCTTGCATGCTCCGCGCCCGAGGTCATGTTAGGGTATATTGGAGCAAATACAAAAAATATACGAATTGGCTCTGGAGCGGTTTTATTGCCATACTATAAGCCGTATAAAGTAGCAGAAACCTATCACATGTTAGCTACTCTATTTCCTAATCGAATTGATGTAGGGATTGGAAGGGCACCGGGTGGTCCTGCTGAAGCAACAAATGCATTATCGGATAACTATTTGGAACATGTCTATAAAATGCCTGATTTAGTTAATGAATTAATTAAATACATAGATAATGAAGGGACCGAATTAGAGGCTTCTCCGATACCGCAAATTAGTCCTGATCTATGGATCTTAGGTACAAGTAGAAAAAGTGGGAATTTTGCTGCGGAAAACGGTTTAGCCTATAGTTTCGGACAATTTATGAGTGATGAAAACGGAGCAGAAATCGTCCAACAATATCGTAAGTCATTTCAACCAAGAAAAAAAGGGCAAAAACCATACGTCATTATGGCTTTATCAGTTATATGTGCAGAAACTACTCAAAAAGCAGAAGAAATTGCTTTAAGTTCAATTGTTTGGGAACTACAAAATGAGAGTATGAAAGGAAACAAAGGAGTTCCTTCTGTTGATGAGGCAAAACAAATTCTATTCAATCTACGTAATCCAAAGTCTATTGAAAGAATAAAAAAGAAAATGATTATAGGTACTCCTAATGAGGTGAAAAGGAAAATAGTAGAAATTCAATCTCATGTATTAGCAGATGAAATCATGATTTTAACTATCACTTATTCATCAAAGGATAAGTATCAATCATATCGATTAATCGCAGAACAATTTATTAAATGAAAAAATAAGATATAAAGGGAAAGGATTGATTAACGTTTTTTCCTTTAGTTCCCTTTTAGAGTAGAAGAGATTAAAAGGAGTAGTGTGTTAAAATTGGTGAGGTTTGTGAAAAATTCTTCTGCATTCCATATAAGTGCCAGAGCACGAAAAGGAGAACTGCTAATAAGCAATTACAACTGATTAATTAAAACTGGGAATGAAAGCCGTCATGTTGAGCTGAAACGGGTTATCTGATCCTCCTACATGCACATAATGGTTGTAGTTAAAGGGAAAATTAATTTAGAGAAAAAAGCTCAGTTTGTATTAATGTGACTTTTTGAACAAAGTGAATAGTATACCAAAGACTTTACATAAAAGCAGCAGTTGGAGTTTGGATGACAAACAAAACCAACAGCTGCTTTTTTGCAATTATTACAATAATTCCTAAATTAAAAACAAAAATTTTAGAAATGATAAAAAAGAAATTGAAGAATACTTAGAAACAAAAATAGACATTCGTGAAAAAGTTAGTTTTCGTAAGATATGGAGAACGACCTCTTTCAATCAAGAATAATCAGAGTCATTCTGAAGTGATCTCTCCGAGCAGTTTGCGTGCGCTCTGAGATAATTAGCAGTAATATATAGGAAACACATTTGCTTACTTGTGTTTATGGGGTAAGGGAAAATAGCCGCCTTGCTCTTTTACATTAAAGAGGGGGCAATATAAAAGATGGGCAAAAAAATCGCAACAATCATAACAGACTTATTTGAAGATGTAGAATACACAGAACCAGCAGAAGCATTTAAGGAAGCTGGCTACGAGATCATCACAATTGACAAAGAGCCAGGTGGAGAAATCACTGGAAAAAAAGGTGAAAAAGTAAAAATTGATAAAGGGATTGGAGAAGTTAATCATCTAGACTTTGATGCCCTGCTAATACCAGGCGGCTTCTCTCCAGACCTATTACGCGAAGATGACCGTTTCGGTGAATTCGCAAAAGCCTTTATTCAAGAAGGCAAACCTGTTTTTGCTATTTGCCATGGACCACAAGTGCTAATCGATACAGACCTTCTAAAAGGAGTCGACATAACTGGTTACAAATCAATTCGCAAAGATTTAATAAATGCAGGCGCAAACTACATAGATGAAGAAGTTGTGGTGAGCCATAATATTGTGACTAGCCGTTTCCCGGATGATATTCCTGCATTTAATCGCGAATCCTTAAAATTGTTAGCTGAATAAGAGCGTAAGTTTAAAAAAAATAGATATTCATTTTCAGAATGCAAGAAGCAAATTGAATTCCAGCCAAAGAAATGGCTAAACTGAAATATAATTGGAGGGCTTACCCATGTTATTAAAAGGAAAACGCGTAGTTGTTTTAGGTGGTACTTCCGGTATCGGATTATCAACTGCCAAAGCATTTCTTGATCAATCTGCTCAAGTGATCATTGCCAGCCGTTCTGATTCAAAATTATCTCAAGCAAAACAAGCGCTTGGGGGGAATGTGGAAGGGTACGAAATCGATTTTCGCAGTGAAGAAAAAACAGCAGAGTTTTTTAAAAAGGTGGGAAAATTTGATCACCTTGTTGTAACAGCAGGGGAAGGTACGATGGGCCATTTTAGCGATCTGCCTGCTGCAAGTGCTAAAGAGGCTTTTGACAGTAAGTTCTGGGGGCAATACCATGCCGTCCGTGCCGCACTTCCGTACTTGCATCCTGAAAGCTCAATCACTTTAACCTCGGGTGTGTATGGTGTCCGTCCTCCTAAAGGCGCTTCTACATTGGCGGCGATCAACTCAGCTATCGAAGGCTTGGTTCGGGGACTTTCCGTAGATCTTGCTCCTATTAGGGTAAACGTTGTTTCACCAGGTATTGTTGACACTCCTATCTATGCTGGAATGCCAGAAGATCAGCGTCAAGAGCTGTTTAACGGAATTGCACAGCAGCTGCCTGTAGGACGGATTGCACAGCCTGCAGACATAGCTGAGTCTTATGTGTACTTAGCAAAAAATGGATTTACGACTGGTGCAGTTGTTCTAATTGATGGCGGAGCTCATTTAGTTTAATAACTAAAATCAGGCCATAAGTCATTCTACCGAGAATGGAAATCAGATTAAGCTAAAAAATTAACTGGCGGCATTACTGCAAGATAGTAATGCCGTCTTCTTTAATCAAAAAAAGTAAATTCGTCATCTTCCAATACACATAAGAAAGGTTAGATTGTATATGAGTTTACATGACGGAACGAATCGAACGAAAATTAAAAAGGCCTTTGAAAAGAGAACAGTAATATTGCCTGATGGAACTTCTCTGCCAGCTATTGGGCAAGGTACTTGGTACATGGGGGAAAACCCTCAACTGAGAGAAAATGAAATTAAAGCTTTACAGACCGGAATAGAATTAGGCATGACGGTAATCGATACGGCAGAAATGTATGGAAATGGTGGTTCTGAACGATTAGTGGGCGAAGCAATCAAAGGACGCAGAGAACATGTCTTTTTGGTATCGAAAGTGTTTCCTCATAACGCAGGCCTGGATAAGATTGCGAAAGCGTGTGAAAACAGTTTAAAACGCCTTGGAATAGACCATCTTGATTTGTACCTACTGCACTGGAGAGGCAGTGTTCCATTGTCAGAAACCATTGAAGGGATGGAGAAGCTGCGCCAGGAGGGGAAAATAGCAAGGTGGGGTGTCTCCAATTTTGATACCGTTGATATGGAAGAGTTATGGAACACCGCTGGTGGAAAAAAATGTATGGTCAATCAGGTACTGTATCATATAGGTTCAAGAGGTATTGATTATAATCTTCTGCCTTGGCAGCGGGATCATAACATGCCGATCATGGCCTATAGCCCACTAGCTCAAGGCGGTTCTTTAAGAAGACAGCTTTTAACAGATCCAACCATAAAAGAGATTGCAGAGAAATACAATGTCCAGCCTTTGCAAATCGCTCTTGCGTGGACAATCCGTTCAGGTAATGTTCTTTCGATACCAAAAGCTGTTCAAGAAGAACATGTACTGGCAAACGCTGAAGCGGCAATGATTGAATTAACGGAAGCGGATCTCAACAGACTTGACGAATTATTTCCGAAACCGTCCAGAAAAATGCCTTTGGATATTATATAAAGAAATTTTGAGGAAACCTCATTCTAGGAGGTTTTCTTTCTTAATGGACAAACAAAGAGAGAGGGGAATGAATGTAGATGACTACAGAGGTATTGGAAGATATACTGAGGCTTCAGCTAAAGCCTCTTGTAAGGAAGATTGATCGTGAAGCGTATTACCCGCGTGACTTTTTAATTTCTATTGGTAAATCAGGTTTCTTCCTTTCAGAAGGGCTTTCCGATCAAGAAATTAGATTACGGTACACTGGTATGATTGAACAAACTGCAAAAGTCTGTATGACAACTGCCTTTAATCTGTGGTGTCATCTTGCGGCGCTTACCTTTATAAGTAAAAGCAGCAATACTTTTATAAAAAAAGAAATTTTGCCTTTGCTCGAAAACGGAGAGACGCTTGGAGCCACTGGTCTATCAAATTCTATGAAATACTACGCTGGACTAGAAAAACTTCATTTAAAAGCAAAGCGTACAGATGGAGGCTACATCATTTCTGGACATCTGCCTGCTGTTTCAAATTTAGGGAAAGGACATTGGTTTGGAGTGATCGCTGAAGCAGAAAAAGGACAGCGCATTATGTCACTGCTGCCTAGCAATGCAGAAGGATTAATTTTAAAAGAAAAGCGTGACTATTTAGGTGTTAATGGAAGTGCAACCTATGTTTGTGAATTTCAGAATGTATACATTCCTGATAAATGGATGATTTCGGAGCAAGCAGATGCATTTGTATCAAGCATTCGCCCTGCGTTTGTGCTTTATCAGATTCCGCTGGGACTTGGGGTAACAGCTGCATCGATTGAGTCCATCCAGAAGGTCTCGAATAAACAGGGGGGCTCCAACCAATATTTAAGAATACAGCCAGACGAGCTATTGTCTGAAATGCAGATAATTCGTGAAAAATTATATCGAATGGCAGAATCCTCAGATATTAACCAACATTGGCGAGAAATCGTCGAACTGCGTCTGAAAGTTGTCGAATTAACTGCTAAATCCACTCATGCAGCTATGCTCCATCAGGGAGGTGCAGGATATTTACAGCATAGTGACCCATCAAGAAGATTAAGAGAAGCCTATTTTCTTCTCAATCTAACACCAACCGTTAAGCAGTTGGAAAAAATGCTTTGCAGTTAAAGCATTATTTTTAAATAGAATGCTGATTTTATAAAGTTTATTTCTTTTCAACATCAGATGAAATCTAACCAACGGGCTGCATTATAAGCTAAAACAACATTCTATTTGAAAAGAGTCAAATAGAAAGATTGCCCGATCTCCAGTCTTAACCCAAGTATGAGCCGTTCACCGCTTAGCTTATCGAATGAAGCTGCTGCTTTTGCAACATGAAGAGGATTGCAGCGTTAAAATAATGCTGCCAGTTCCTAATGCATTTTATTAAAAACGAATAGTTAAATAAAGTCGCACAATAAACGATGTGGAGCCTCTCTTATGAGTTCTTCAGTTTTTTATTTTACATATACTGTGTTAGATTGGACAAGAAGTCCCAATCCATAATCTATGAATTAAAAATTAATAATGGAATTTAACATAGACTAGTTTTTTAATCATAGAGAATTAGCCGAGGTTGTTAAATAGAATAAACCATAAAATCATTTGCGCGAGCATTAGCATTTGATCCAGCGATCTTAATACTAGATGAAGCAACTGCTTCCATTGATACAGAGACTGAGTCCATTATTCAGGAAGCATTAGAAGTGCTTAAGAAGGGACGTACGACCTTTATTATTGCACACAGACTATCAACCATTAAAAATGCCGATCAAATTCTTGTGTTAGATAAAGGAAGCATTGTTGAAAGAGGGAACCATGATGAACTTATGGAACATGGTGGTCGTTATTATCAAATGTATCAGTTACAGCAAGGAGCTACATTGGCAGGGTAAGAGAGGTGCTATACGGCACCTCTTTTTAATTTGTGAACATACTGTAAAAGTCATCTATCATGGTGGAATATTCAGAGTCTACGCCTACGAATACAATTGAAAGTAAATACCCATTATTTGGACATACTAACCGTAAACAAACTTTTTGACATACTCTCTGCACATAAGATAAACTTGCAAAGTTAGTTATGTTAATTAATTCATATAGGAATAGAAGGGATTGTATTTATGAAAAAAATAAGTATGTTTTTATTAATCGGATTAATGGTTGTATTATCTGCATGTGGAGGAAATGACACAAAAGAAGAAGGTAAAGAAACGAAGCAGGATTTATTATCTTCCATCCAGGAGAAAGGTGAATTTTTAATTGGGACGGAAGGAACTTACCCACCGTTTACCTTTCATGATGAAAAAACAGGTGAGTTAACAGGTTTTGACGTAGAAATCGCTCGTGAAGTAGCAAAACGTCTAGGTGTGAAGCCAGTATTCCAAGAGACTGCATGGGACGCAATGTTTGCAGGATTAGATGCAAAACGCTTTGACATGATTGCCAATCAAGTAGGAATCAGAGAGGATCGATTGGAAAAATATGATTTTTCAGATCCGTATATATCTTCTGCTGCAGTGTTGGTAACGCAAAAAGATAACAACACTGTTACTTCCTTTGAGGACATTAAAGGTTTAAAAGCTGCACAGTCATTAACAAGTAACTATGCAACAATTGCAAAGGAGAATGGGGCAGAGTTAGTCGGAGTAGAAGGATTGTTCCAGGCTATCGAATTGTTGAATTCTAAACGTGTAGATGTAACGATTAATGATAAGTTATCAATATTAGATTTTATGAATGAAAGACCGAATGCCGATATTAAAATTGTCGCAACTGCTGAGGATGCAGCAGAGAGTGGATTAATGTTCCGTAAAGGTAATGAGACATTAGTCGACGAAGTAAATAAGGCATTAGATGAAATGAAAGAAGACGGAACATACTCAGAGATTTCAACGAAATGGTTTGGTGAAGATGTATCTAAGTAACATTTTTTCAAATCCAGAGAGACTAGATAAAGTTGCAGATATTTTAGTAAGCTCCCTTTTACCAATGGTAGAAGGGGCTCTCTATTATACCATTCCTTTGACAATTATTTCATTCTCACTTGGAATGGTAATTGCCTTATTGACTGCACTAGCCCGCATATCAAAAAATGTGATATTGTCTCCTATAGCTAGAGTATATGTGTCAATTATTAGAGGCACGCCGTTATTAGTTCAATTGTTTATTATTTTCTATGGGTTACCTTCTGTTGGAATTACAATCAATCCATTTCTTTCCGCGGTTATTGGATTTTCATTAAGTGTCGGAGCGTATGCATCAGAAATTATACGTGCAGCCATACAATCCACACCGAAAGGACAATGGGAAGCTGCCTATTCAGTTGGAATGAATTATGTGCAAGCAATGAGAAGAATTATATTGCCACAGGCTTCGCGCGTATCGATTCCACCATTATCAAACTCATTTATTAGTTTAGTTAAAGATACATCTCTTGCATCACTAATCTTAGTCACAGAAATGTTTAGAAAAGCACAAGAGATTGCAGCACAGACATATGAATTTTTATTTCTTTATATTGAGGCTGCTTTTTTATATTGGATTATCTGTCTTCTCTTATCTGTTATTCAAGGAAGAATTGAACGAAAACTTGATCGTTATGTAGCAAGATAAATATGATAAAAGGAGTTTCAACGTATGATTGAAATTCAAGATTTACATAAACAATTTGGTGATTTACAAGTACTAAAAGGAATTAGCCTAAATGTTGAAAAGGGTAAGGTAGTCGTTGTAATTGGTCCTTCAGGCTCTGGGAAAACAACCTTATTACGATGCTTAAATATACTGGAGACCCCGACATCGGGTGTAATTCAAATAGCAAAGTCTCAGTTGAATTTTTCACAACGAGTGAATAGAAATGATATCTTATCCTTTCGTAAATTAACAGGCATGGTGTTTCAAGGATACAATCTCTTTCCACATTTAACGGTATTACAAAATGTAATGGAAGGACCCGTTACAGTGAAAAAGGTATCCAAAAAGGAAGCAAGACAAAAGGCAGAAGAGTTGCTGATTAAAGTAGGATTAAAAGAAAAAATGGAAGACTATCCTTATCAGCTCTCAGGAGGACAACAGCAACGGGTAGGAATCGCAAGAGCACTTGCGATGGAACCTGAAGTGATGCTCTTTGATGAACCAACTTCGGCATTAGATCCTGAATTAGTAGGCGAAGTATTAAAAGTAATGAAGGATTTAGCAAGTGAAGGAATGACAATGGTTGTTGTCACTCATGAAATGAGGTTCGCCAAAGAAGTAGCGGATGAAGTCATTTTTATGGACCAAGGTGTGATTATTGAAAGTGGAGCTCCGTCTGAGCTATTTCATGAACCTAAGGAAGAAAGAACAAGACAGTTTTTAAACCTTATACAAGCATAAAATAAAACGGTATATCAGTACCGTTTTTATTTTTGTCTTATTGGAACACTTTACAGTGAATTAGGTAAATATCCTAGATTTTTATTAGTTTTTAACTAATGATATTGGCACACACCTTAGTATATTATCGAAATGAAGCCGTTTAGTGGCGAGAATGAATCATTTAATAGCGAATAAAAGCCTTCTATTAGCTAAATTGAAACATGTATCATCGAAAACAGGGATCTATCAGCGAACAAACCAACGTATCGGTGATTGCTCCCAATCATCGAAACTGCGCAACGTATCGGTGATTGCTCCCAATCATTTGAACTGCGCAAAGTATCAGCGATTGCTCCCAATCATCGAAACTGCACAACATATTGGCAACTGACTCCACTTATTAGCGATCCGCCCAACGTCCTGGCAACTGATTGCATTTATAAGCGATCCATCCAACCTTTTGTCATGAACATGTCGACAGACCCCAATCAGCGAAGCCTTCAATTAGCTTCTCTCCTTAAACTCCTGCAGAGTCCAATAATAAACTTTCGGCTTATGAAGTGCAAAATAATGATCATTTAAAATAGTGAGGGCTATGAAGCTTACGAATTTCCAATCCATCACTTCCATATAACCTCCTCCTTCAAGGTTACTATATGAAAAATAATGGGTTTTTGTGCTAGTACTAAGTAAGAAAGTTACCTATTCGCGCAATATAAACTATGAAACGTCGTGAATATCTGGGATCCCTTCAGAAATGATAAACATTCTTGCACCTTTTCACATAATCCCTTCAGCTTGATCCGAAATTCCTACAACTTTTCACAAAAATCACTTCATACGCTCAAAAGTTCCTACAACTCCAAAAACACGAATCAAACACAAAAGAAATCCCAAGCATATGCTTGGGATTTCAAGCCATAATATTTAATTGTTGATTAGCGGATAGATCCACCAAGTTGTTGTTCAGCCATAGATACTAAACGCTTAGTGATTTCTCCACCTACTGAACCGTTTGCACGTGAAGTAGTGTCAGCGCCAAGGTTTACACCAAATTCGTTAGCGATTTCATACTTCATTTGGTCTAGTGCTTGTTGTACTCCTGGTACTAAAAGTTGGTTTGAGTTGTTGTTGCTTGCCATGATGCAATCATCTCCTCATAAATTTTTTTTGGTTGGGTTAGCTGGAATTGAACCAGAATGCGAAGCATGTTCGCCGCCGCCAGGCTCTAACCCATCGAGTAAAGTGTGTTGCTTGCTTGTTTAATTGTATTATGAGTCGAAATGAGGGTTACTATTCATAAAAATTAAAGAAATTCTTTCCAATTACGAATCAACGTAAAAGTCATACATAATGATGCAGCAAACACGTGAAACTACAGATAAGATATTAACGCTAATTAGAGGTGACTTATGGGAATATGTCCATTATGTAATGGGTTTGAAACAGTAACGAGTAGTTGTCAACATTGTCAATCAAAGATGGAAGATAAGGGACGTGTCATTGATTATTTTGATGATTATAGTCCTTATATGGAAATTGAAGATATGAAGAAAATAGATGGATTTAGCCAAACTCATAGTGACCAACAATGTGCTCATTTGTTGTTTTGTCCAAGTTGTGGGCAAGAACAGGTCTACTTCGTAAAAGAATAAGAATGAATGGATTGAAAGATGGAGAAAGTAAAAGCAGTTCAACTTAAAAGGAGGAATAATGATGGAAAGTACACATGAGTTTGTAGAAAATTTACACGAAAGACAAGCAAAAGATGAACAGAATAAAAAGAGACAAGCAAAAGGTCATGAAGACGAAAAGCTTCCTAACAATCAAAAAAGTAACGGAAATCGATAATTCATCATTCAATTGGTATAAAGAAAACCCTCGTACAAAAAGTACGAGGGTTTTCTAATTTATTAACGAATACGTAGTTCTGAATCTTTATCAAAGAAATGACACTTGTTCATATCAAGAGCTAAATCAATCTTTTGAGCTGGCTTAATATCAGTACGAGAATCTACACGTGCTACGAAGTCTTGACCTGCCATGTTAGAGTAAATCATCGTTTCTGCACCCATAAGCTCTGCTACTTCTACTTCAGCTGTAACAGTTGTGCCTTTAGACGATTCAATGAATACAGGCTCGTCATGAATATCCTCAGGACGAATTCCAAGAATAATTTCTTTTCCAACATAGTTTTGCTCACGTAATGTTTTCATTTTACCCTCAGGAACAGTAATTGTAATTTCTCCAACTACAAACTTTCCATCTTCAAGCTTACCGTGTACGAAGTTCATCGCAGGAGATCCGATGAATCCAGCAACGAATAAGTTTTCAGGCTTATCGTATACTTCCTTTGGTGCTCCAACTTGTTGAATAATACCGTCCTTCATAACAACAAGGCGAGTTGCCATTGTCATTGCTTCTGTTTGGTCATGTGTTACATAAATTGTAGTTGTTTGTAAGCGATTGTGAAGTTTAGTAATCTCTGCACGCATTTGTACACGTAGCTTAGCGTCAAGGTTTGATAATGGCTCATCCATTAAGAATACCTTTGCATCACGGACAATTGCACGACCTAATGCAACACGTTGACGCTGACCACCTGATAGAGCTTTTGGCTTACGGTCAAGGTATTGTTCCAGGCCAAGAATACGAGCAGCTTCTTGTACACGACGGTCGATCTCGTCTTTTGCAATCTTACGTAATTTTAATCCAAATGCCATGTTGTCATATACGCTCATATGAGGATATAATGCATAGTTTTGGAATACCATTGCGATGTCACGGTCTTTTGGTGCAACATCGTTCACACGCTTGTCATCAATGTAAAAATCACCTTTTGAAATTTCTTCAAGACCAGCGATCATACGAAGAGTTGTAGATTTCCCACAACCAGATGGACCAACGAATACAATAAATTCTTTATCTTGAATGTGAAGATTGAAATCTTCTACAGCTGTTACTTTGTTATCATAAATTTTATAAATATTATCTAAGCGCAATTCTGCCATTAATGTCATCCTCCTAAAAGTCTAAGATTTACGTCTACCATTATTCTAACCAAAATCAGTAATCGCTGGTATGTGAAAGGTGCACAAAAAAAATACATGCATTTGTGCATGTATACGAAAGAGTATTAAAATCTTTTACTTAAGATTGCCAAATAGACAACCAAGGCACCTTGAAACGATTTTATATCAATGCCCGATTTTTCGATGAACTTATCGACTCTGTATTGCAGACTGTTTCGGTGCATGAATAGTGCTTTGGCTGCTGATGATATATTCAATCCATACTCAATAAAGGTTTTAATCGCCTGTAATTCATCACTGCTGTTGTCCTGAATACAGTGTTCAATACTTGCTCGTGTATCAGCTGTTGCATCATGCAAAAGCAAATAAGGAACGAGTTCAAAGGATTGGGTGACGGTTTCGCTACTTTTATAAAGCCTTGTTAATTGAAAGCAATGGTTCTCAAATTTATAGATCGATTGTACAGCATCATCGACCTTGAAGTAATCACCAACATATAGACACATATCTGTATAAAAGTCTGAAGCAATCGCATTTCTCCAATCAACTAGTTCAACCTTCGTAACAGCTTCTTGATGCTTTTCTTCAATAATGACACCTGATATAGAGTTCATCCAAATAACCGTATAGTGATTCATTGATAAAAATGAAAGAGTCTCTTCAAACGCTAATTGGTCTACTTCACTTTGGAGAGAATAGTGGATAAATCTTAGATGTAATGATAGGTCGTAATGTTTTTGAAGTTGTGTGGCAGAGTATTCATCATTTGAATGCAAAACCTCCTGCCATAAGGACTGGATAGGTGTGACATTTCGACCAAGATGGATGGGAGTCAAAAAAGCAGAAAGGACATTTCTATTCTTATTGTCCAATTCTTTTTTATCAATTCCGATATATTGACCATTATCTAGTCGGAAATACTCCATGTCAGGATTACCTGATACACTTTCAATAAGAACAAGGCTAGGAAACTCTTCTCTTAATTTCTCTATCATATAAACGTTCCTTTACGTCATATTTTCTCTATTATATCAAAGAGGTATAAAAACATAAAAAAGGAAAAAATGATAAGAGGTACAATTGACATGTAACCAAATGGTTGCGTATAATGAATATGAAACCTTTTGGTTACATAATGAGGAGGATATACATGAGCACACATGCACCGGAAATAAAAAAACAGGCAATTTTCAATGCAAACATCGAAAAGGTTTGGACTGCAGTAGCCACACAAGAGGGTATTAATTCATGGTTCATGCCGAATGACTTTAAGCAAGAATTAGACTATACCTTTACAATTCAATCACCTTTTGGTCCACAAGTATGTAAAGTTACTGAATTAGATCCTCCCAACAAATTAGTCTTTACGTGGGGAGAATTTGGTTGGCAAGTCTCATTTGAGTTAAAAGAAGTAGAAGATAAAACTGAGTTTACATTAGTACATTCTGGCTGGGGTCCACAGGACGAGCTTGTTCCAGGACCGGCAAATAAAACGAATCTAGATATTCGAAATACAATGAATGGTGGATGGGAATCGATTGTCAACGCTCGTCTACGTGAAGTAGTTGAAGGGTAATGGGAGCCGAGCAACAATATGATGTTTTCCAAGCAATCGCAGATCCTTCAAGAAGGAAAATTTTACGCCTACTCGCAGAAAAAGAACTACCAGTAACGATGATTAGTGCTCATTTTCCAATGAGCCGTACAGCTGTTACGAAACATTTGAAAATCTTAACTTCCTCTAATTTAATCAGTATGGAGAAGGTTGGTCGGGAAGTGAAGTGCAGCTTACAACCAGAGGCATTTCGGGAACTAAAAGAGTGGTTATCCTTTTATGAGCAATTTTGGGATAATAAATTATCCATGTTAAAACATTTAGTTGAAAAAGATGAAAAATAAGAACTAAGCTTTGCTTCTCATGAAGTGAAGCTTTTTATATGGCTCTTTTCTAAAGCTTATTTGTTTTTATAAACTTACTCTGTGTGTACAACCAGTTTTAGAAGCAAAACGATGTTGGAATAGAAAAGAAAAACTCTTCTTTATGTATAGAAGAATCTAGATACTAAGATAAAAATCCGGCTTTTGGAATTTTTATGAAAAGAAACAATCTATACGAAAACAGCCTTTAATATTTAACAAGATTTTTTTCCTGTCATATATACGTTTAACGAATAGAAGATCCTATATATTGAGATTCTAATGCAGTTGTACTTGCTGTAACTTCCTTCATTGTTTAACAGACCTATTAAATAGGGTAATATGAAGAAAAGGTCGTTTAGTAAGGAGAATGAACATGGAAAAAAAAGCGCTTGTAATTGGAGCAACGGGTCTCGTTGGAAAAAGTTTAGTACATAAGCTGCTAAACGAAGAATCATATAGTAAGGTCACCATTCTTGTTAGAAAAGACTCATCCATTCAACATCCTAAATTACATAGTGTTAAAGTAGATTTCGACCAATTGGAGGATTGGAAGGAAGAGTTTGCAGTTGATGATGTATTTTGCTGTATTGGTACAACGATAAAAAAGGCAGGATCTCAAGAGGCATTTCGTAAGGTAGACTATGATTACCCCATTCAAGCAGCCTTGCTTGCAAAAAGTGAAGGAGCAGACCAATATTTAGTGATCTCCTCAATGGGTGCAAGTGATAAGTCTCCGTTTTTTTATTCAAGAGTAAAAGGTGAACTAGAGGAGAAGCTAAAGGATCTATCATTTGCAGCCTTACATATTTTCAGACCATCATTATTGTTGGGTAATAGAGAAGAGTTTAGATTAGGTGAAAAGGCAGCAGAAAAAATAAGTCGTGTACTGCCCTTTTTATTCTTCGGAAGGATGAGCAAATATAAACCAATCTCTGCTGAAACAGTAGTAGGTGCAATGGTGAAGACAGCACGTTTAAATAAGAAGGGTATTCATATATATGAGTCATCCGTAATAAACACTTTACTATACTAAAATATTGGGAAACATTGTATAATAAATTTGGAAATAGCTTACTTGTATTTATTGACAACCTATTGTGAGGAAGAAAGTAAAAATGAATTCTAACTATACAATAAATGATTTAGGAAAAGCTACGCAGTCAGAGTTGGAGATTATATGGAACAACTCAAATGATGCAATATTCTTGATCGCTCCAAATGGTGCAGTATTAAAGGCGAATCCGGCATTTGAAAAGATGCTTGGCTATTCACCAGCAGAACTGGAACAGGACCCTGCACCACCCATTTTGCCAGAGCACTTTATAAAAGATCAACAGCCGTTTCTAGAACAAATGAAACGGGGAGAAGCACGTGTATATTATGAAGCACAACGTGTGACAAAAGAAGGTAAGTTAATTGACATTGTTGCTAGTTATAGACCTTATCTTTCAAAAACGAAGGAACTTCAATTTATTGTTGCTATGTATAAAGATGTCACCAGGCAAAAGCAAGTAGAGCGCCAATTAATTGAGAGTGAGCAAAAATACCGCTTTATTGCAGAAAATACAACAGATATTATTCAAGTACTAGAGGAAGATGCACAGATATCATATATTTCCCCTTCATCATTAGAAATCTTACAGTTACATCCGGATGAAGTAAATGGAAAAAGTCTCCTTGATTACATACACGGTGAAGATCACGAAACCGCAAAGCTCATGTTAAGAAAGCTTAGTGAAAATAAGACGTCAGATGTATTTGAAATTAGATATGCTACCAAGGACTTCACATATAAATGGTTTGAAGTAAAAGGGACGTGTGAGAATGACTATAATGGAAAGAGGTATATACTCGTTTCAAGAGATATCAGTGACCGCAAGAATTATGAAGAAGAACTGAAACGTCTTGCGTTTCAGGATCCGTTAACCGGTTTACCAAACCGTCGTTTATTTATAGACCAACTAATGCACGAAATTGAAAATAACTCTAAACTACATTCCTTCACGTTATTTTATCTCGATTTAGATAATTTAAAGAAAATTAATGACCAATTTGGACATAACATTGGAGATAAAATACTCATTGAGTTTGGTGAGAAGCTAAAGCAATCTGTGCGTGAAACGGATATTGTTTGTCGTATGGGCGGGGATGAGTTCGTCATTTTAGCATCTGGCTGCAATCATGAAAAAGCGCACCTTTTTGCAGAACGAATTATGAATACGTTAACAGCTCCAGTTATGATTGAGGATGAAGAGGTATATATTTCAACATCTATAGGGATTTTTGTCAGTAACAGTAATGGAACGGATAATCAATACAGTTTAGAACAAATCATTAAACAAGCCGATGATGCATTATATGCCGCGAAAAATAATGGCAAGAACAGATATGAATTTAGCAGCAACAGTGACTATCAATAATGATAGTCACTTCTTTTCATAGTAATCCTTGGCAATATTAACCTGCATTTGCTTTAGTGCATGCTTATGTTCTAATAAATTTGTGTAGATTGTTGCTTTCTCGTAAAAATCTCAGGAAGCTGGATTTTTACTTTAGTATATAATTACTACTATACATGAAGAGAGTTGCTCTTTTCTAAATCAACCTCAACAAAGTATTGCCTAAAAAAATATATAAGAAGGAGTGATAGATGGTGAAACTTTCCATGAAATATGTCATTTTGTATGTAAACGATTTTGAAAAGAGTATGAGGTTTTACAGAGATATTTTACAATTACCTGTTAAAGGGGAGCATGGTACATACGTGGAATTCGATACTGGATTCACAACACTATCCATGAATACGAGAGAGTCTTTTAAAGAAATTACAGGACTAGATACGCCAGAAGCCATACAGCGTTCACAAACATTTGAACTAGGATTCGTTACTTCTGATGTGGCAGAGACAATCGAGAAATTACGTAGACAGGGTGTGGAAGTAATAGTAGAGCCTGTCACGAAGCCATGGGGACAAACGGTCGCTTACGTGGCTGATCCTGATGGACATTATATTGAGATTTGTAGTGCTATGTAAAAAAGCCTGGAGAGATCTCCAGGCTTTTTTCTGCCTTAATTTTCATTTGGTGGTGCTTCTTCAGGTAAGTGAATCGTTTCCTCTATATTGACCATATCTCCCCGGCCATGGACAGACCCACCGGATAGTCCTTCATTTATCATACGGTCAACGTCTAGGTAGGCGAATTCTTTTCCTTCATTTTCTAAATCATCACGAAAGGTTTGTTTCTTTTTAGACACAATCATCTCCTCCATTTACTAAATACCTTGTGTAAATGAACAGGAAATTACTACTGGAAAAAATTACTCGTACACATGAAACAGCATTAACTCATGAATGCCAGAAATCACGCTCTCTAGTTCATCAGAAGGAGGAGCATCATTTTTCCATTCAATGCTTCCATCTTTATGATAGGTAGCTTCAAAAAGTTTTCCTTTATGGTAAAAGCGAATATACCAGCCTGGTAATGATTGGTCTTGAAACAGAGGCTTGTACGAAAAGTGTGATAACATGTAAACCGCTTCCTTCTCTTTTTCTTTCATCATACTACATATTTAAAAAGAGAGGAAAGCAGTTCATTTAATTAGTTGTGATCTGATAAATAGATAAACAGCTCAGTTAGATTTTTTAATCCATTCTTTCGAATTTGGTCTTCATCAAATACCATTGGTTTCGAATTCACTTCAAATATAGATAAATGACCATTGTGACATTTTCCAATATCCATTGAAAACTCACCAATGTTCTGAAAATGATTGCTAAGTGCTTTTCCGACCTCGTTAGCGAGAAAGTGTAAGGTTTTAGTATCTTCTTTAAAAGGAAGATGAGAATAAGACACTATTTTTCCACCTGCAGGCACATGTGTTGTGACTTGTTGATGGCCGGCTTGTCGAACTCCTATTCCACTGACTATGAAATCGGTTTTATTTTTTCGATGAACGAGGACTCGATAATCAAATCGTGATCCTTCCCATTTAAGGGGAGCAACATATTGCTGTACGATATAATCTTTATCTAAACAGGGTTGTATCCAGTGCTGAATGAGTTCTTCGTACGATTGAACTTGTTGCTTCAGATCAATCGTCTCTATATCCCATAAATCATCATCAATCTTTCTGATCGCAACAATCCCTTTTCCTTTTTTTCCTTTACATGGCTTTAAATAGACAGATTGAAAAGATTGAATCATGTCATGAAATGTTGTGACAGAATCTAGGTCACGTGTTTCAGGGAGAAAAGGCAGCAAGTTTTCATTTGAACATAACGTAGTGAAGACCTCATCTTTATGAAAAAAACAATCATTAAAAAAAGGGATAGTATGAGTCTGTAAAAAATGCTTTAACTCCAAAAAATGCTCGTTTTGCTCCATTTTACGAAGTGGCAATCGGTTATAGACAACAGATGGAAGTGGAAATCTGTAACTCCTCCAAGATTTATCTTTAAAATCATACACATACCCTCTCATTGAATCAGATGAATAGGTTGAGGGAGTAAAGACGAAGGATAAACCTCCTATTTGCTGCAGAGTTAACTGAATCCTTTTGAAGGCCGCTTCATTTCCTAAAAAGGGTTTCTTTGTACTTACACCAGCTAATACGCCAACCAATGGAAAAGGGGGGGAACGAAAAGAAACATGTTCCTCCCATGAACGATGTTCGTTGTTTGGTGTAAAAACGTTCGAACTCATTTGTAGTGTACCTCTTGTCGTTCTAATCCGAGCCTTGTTAAATAAATGGCAAAGGCCATCGATAGTTCACGTGTCAGGCGGTCTTGCATGCGAAGCTTCGGGTGGGAAAAAATAGACCTGCCCGGTTTAGAGTTTGCCTCAAATAACCAGATATGTCCTTCTCGATCTAATCCGATATCAAAGCCAATTTCACCTATACATCCATTTGTTTTCTCACATATGGCGTGGCTAAATTGGAGGGTAATGTTTTCTAGGGAGGTGTATAGCTCCTCATACTTTTTACTATCTGGAAAAAGCTCCTCTAACGTTTTAATCATACCTCCGTTATTGAGGTGAGTGGTTACACTTCCACGACCCGCAATTTTCGCTGCAAGTGCAGTCATTTTCCATGTGCCTTTTTCGTCTCGGTTTGTATGAATTCGAAAATCAACTGCTCGATTCTCGAAACGAATTAAATCAATTCCCTGCTGCACCAGATAGTGATTCATATCCTTATGTCTGAATAAGTAGGCAATTAACTTCTTTAAAGATGTGAACTTTTGTAATCGATTGTCCTCTCCATCCTTATACCGACAATAATAGGATCCTTGTTCAGACATCACAACTTGATAAATTCCAAGTCCGAGACTACCATTAGCTGGTTTAATATACACATGTTTATGTTTTTCCACCATTTGCTCAATATCCTTGAAACTTGGCTGATAGAGAGTCTCTGGAAGGTGTTTCTTTAAATCATTATCATGAATGAGCTGTTGGTACAAATCCCATTTACTAAAGAAGCCTGGATTATACCAAGGAATTAAATATTCTGTCTGTAGTCTTTGCTTAATCGATTTAATTCCATTATGATTTTCGGTTCGGCGATTTGGTAAGCGATCATAGATGACGTTAGGAAGCGGGATGTTTCTCTTCGTCCATCCCTCTTTTTCATTATAAAAATAACCACTCACTGTTCCATCGTCCCAATTAATTAAATGAGCACCAAATACAAATGCACATACTCCCACAGACTTCTCTGCCGACAACAGTTTTGCGAAAAATAACGACCTTTCTCCAATTGGACGGAGCAGGGAGTCTGTAAATCCAGCTGTGAAGATTCCGACAAGAGGTCCAATATGAAGAATATCTTCATGAATAAAATAATGAAGCGTTCGATGAAGTGGGAGATGTAGTTTAGAAATCATGTCAGAGCTCATATATAACACATCACTATGTTCTGAATGAGTTTTCATACGGCACTGAAGCTGCATTGTTCCAAATCCAATACCACCAAGTGATGGGCGATATAGCCTTGCTGGTAATGAAACGGTCATTGTTTCACCAGGAAGCTCTTTTAAAGTGATAGTCTTATTCATTGTATTCACTCCTTTCTCATGATGGCTTGTTGCGATTCAAGATATTTCATATAGTCTGTTAGAGAGGTGTATATCTTATTGCTTTCTTGCACGATATGAATCACCTTTCTCCCAGGCTTTGAATTAATGTCTAGTAACCAAACAGCACCATTTTCACTAACACCAATATCTAATCCTAGTTCAAATAATCTACCAAACTTATCTTCTATTAATCTCGGGGTCTGGCTTACAATTGTATTAATTTCCTCTAGTATTAATTGCTTTTGGATAGGACTCCATTCTTTTATTAACTCTTGGAAATCTAAAACATTACCACCATTCTGTAGGTTTGAAACTAATCCATCTTCACAACCGATTCTAATTCCCCTGCCACGTTCAACCCATTGCCCTAGCTCATCCTTTTGCAAAAGAATCCGTATATCGAAGGGGCGATTTCCTTGTTTCAAGTGCAGGTATTTTTGACCCAAGTAATCTGTTTTTGAGAGGAGACTCTCAATGTATAATCGGAAGTCCTGTTGATTTACAAACGTTTGATAAATATTTTCACCTTTGTGTTGATAGTGTGTCGTAATACCGTTTTTTACTAGTTTAATATGAATAATTCCGTTACCTCCTGAACCTCTTACGGGTTTTAAGATAACGGACTTTTCCCTTTTAAGTCGTTTGATAAGCTTAGGATAGCTAGATACAAAGGATGTTTCTGGTAGGTAGGGGGCAATTGTATCCTCATTACGTAAAGAATTGTAAACCTCCCATTTGTTAGGCAATCCGTAACCTAAAAATGTTGTTTGCGGCCTTTGTTTTAACCATTTGACAATCGGTTCGCATTTTTTGGTTAGAAGTGGATTGTTATAAAAGCACCGGTCATAAATATAATCTGGAATAGGAAACTTACTCTCTACCCATTTTTTCTCTTTATGATCAAAGAGGTAGCCGTGAATAAGTTCTGTTAAAGGATCAATATCTAAAGGAGTAAATCGAACAATGTCGACAGTTTCTGGTGAATGGGAGGCAACCGATGTAAAATAGGTTAGTTCTTGATTTCTCCGGATCGTCATCAAACCAATACTCTTCAAATTTAATTCACTCCTCTAAAAGGATTTGCTAAATATAAACAATACTGAATCACTGACCTTGCAGATGGACGAATAGTGGAGGAAGAAGAGGATGCGTCCATATTTTTCGAAGGCTTTGTGTTAATCTCAATAATCCATGGTTTACCATTTTCATCGAGTGCTAAGTCAATTCCAAATTCACCGAATAATCCTTCCTCAGACTGTCCTATGGAAGAAGCAATTTCAAGAGCCAGCTCATGCAACATTTTCCCGACTGTCATGGCTTGCTTTGGCTCTAATAATTCCCTTAATATCGTTGGTACCTTTCGGATTTCGCCTCCTCTTGCAATATTCGAGACAAACTCCTTCGGTGAGGAAATTCTTGCTACGGAGGAAGTTACTTTCCACTCGCTCAATGAATTCATATGACATAGAAATCGAAAATCTAACACTCTATTTTCATATCGAAGTAAAGAGATTCCTTGTTGTACGATAAATGCTCCTTTTAACCTGGGACGAATCGCTTTGAAAAGTTCATACGTTGATTCATAGCTTTTTTCGATATCTCCAGTAAAGGTCGTATAATCAAGGATATATTCCCCTTCATTGTCCTCTATTCGAAAAATCTTTCTTCCCTGACTTCCGTGTATTGGTTTTATATAGACACTTTTGTGCTGTTGCAGGAAGGTATCCAACGTAGAGTAGTTTAATAAAAGCTCCGTCTGTGGGAGATAGGGTAATAAGTGTTCCTGCTGGACGAGGTGTTGATGAGATTCCCATTTGTTCAGGAAGTGATCATTGAAAAAGGGAATATGTTTTTCCTTTAAGTACGCGGTAAATTGTTGATATCCCTTTGAGAGCTCTCTTTTTCTAGAATGAATTCGGTTGTGAACAACATGAGGCCATGGAACATTATTCAATTCAAAGCGCTCTCCATTCCAAACATACCCCAACAGGTGAGTTTCTTGATAACTTTTTAGAGAAAAAACATAAAACAACGTTTCATTTTTTGCGCAGTATGTTGCCAGTTCTTCGCAAAATTCATGTACGGAGCCAAAGCTAACACCATTTTCCGTTTCTTTTACCTCGGTTAATAACCCGATGAAGATTCCAAAAGTGAAAATGCCCAAATTTTCGTGGAAATATAGGTGTAAGGCATGGTTTAATGGCGGAAGCTGTAACTCCTTACATAGAGATTCACCAATACAAATGGATTGCTCAAGATCAGATGGAATAAATGTGACGTGAACACTACACTCCCCGCAATGAATTTTATATTGTTTAGTTGGAGAGATAGACCATTTGTAGAATATCCTTTCATCCAATTCAATTTGTCTTGAAGCTGATGGAGTTACTTGCTTTCTTTCTATTTTTACTTTTTCACTAACAATCATAAGCAGCCCTCATTTGATTGAGTTGATGACAAGCTCTATAATATAGGCAAATGCTGATATAAAAGTATCGTATGAACGAAGGCAATAGTTGGTGAAAGGTAGTGTTTAGAAAATGGTGTTACTGACAATCGGTATGATGGTCGTGATTGGGGCAATTATAGGTGGAGTTACAAACCATCTTGCAATAAAAATGCTTTTTAGACCACATCAAGCAAAATACATCTTGGGGAAACGTGTTCCGTTTACGCCAGGCTTAATCCCAAAGCGGAGAGATGAATTAGCGGTTCAAATGGGGAAGTTAGTTGTTGAGCACCTCGTTACAGCTGAAGGAATCAAACAAAAGTTTCAAGAATCAAGTTTTATTCATGAGATTACGATGCTCGCTTCGACTGAGGCAAGAAAGTTCCTTCAAACAGATAAAACAGTATTAGAAATTGCAGAAGAGCTAGGAATGAAGAACATTGATGAGAAAATAAATGAAAAGGTAGAAGATGCATTAGAAACAAGATTAACTAGGTTCATACATATCCTTTATAATCGTCCACTTCACGAAATCCTGCCACCTCATATTCGGGAAACAGTCGAAAAGAAGATTCCGTCCATTAGTGAATACATCACGTTAAAGGGAGCCGAATATTTTGAAAGCGAGGAAGGAAAAACAGCGTTAAAGAAAATGATTGATGACTTCTTAGCGACAAGAGGGATGCTTGGCAGTATGATCCAAATGTTCTTAGGACAAGGCAGTTTAATTGAAAAGGTACACCCTGAAATTGTGAAGTTCATGCAACATCAGGGAACAAAAGATATCATTACGAGAATGATTAGAAAAGAATGGGACAAGCTGAAGGGCAGACAATTAGAGGAATTTACTTCAATTGTCTCAAAGGAACAACTCGTATCACTTATCAAGAACAAAATTGTACAAGAACTTTCTGTTACAACGCTAACAAGAAAGCCTTTAAGAGATATAGTTGCACCAGTTGAAACATATATAGTGGAGAAGGGTATTCCTTTTATGGTTGAGAAAGCAGGAATGTATCTAGCCTCACATACAGATGTACTATTGAAAAAGTTGCGAGTTGAAGACCTAGTGCGTGACCAAGTTGAAGGGTTTTCTGTGGATCGACTTGAAGATATGGTTTTATCTATATCTAAAAGGGAATTTAAGATGATTACGTATCTAGGAGCCGTATTAGGTGGAGTAATTGGATTATTCCAAGGAATACTAGCAATTGCTATCGGGTGAAAAAGCTCTGACAGTTTGTTATAGTGAGAGAGTAGTTTACTATGAGGAGGGTGAATATGTCTACAAACTTATATGATGTAGCGTATGATTTAGAAAAAGCGGTTAGAGAAAGTAATGAATACAAACAGTTAAAGCAGCTTTATGATGATGTAAATAATGATCCATCTGCCAAGCAACTTTTTGAGAGCTTCCGTGATATTCAATTACAACTTCAACAAAAGCAAATGTCTGGTCAAGAAATCTCACAGCAAGAAATTGAGCAGGCTCAACAGCAGGTAATGGTTGTTCAGCAACATGAGAAAATTTCAAAACTTATGGAAGCAGAACAAAGAATGAGCATGGTAATTGGTGAGTTAAATCAAATTATTATGAAGCCGTTAGAAGATCTGTACGGGAACATGGCACAATAATATTAATGACGTGGTCACTTATGACCACGTCATTTTTGATATTGGCTAAAACTTAAAGTCACCGTATAGAATAAAATGTGCATACTGATAATTACCACTTTTTATGCTTTGGTTTCCTAATCATAGAGCAAAATAAGGGGAAAAGTTGTCTATACTAAAGTGAGTGCATCAAGTATAAACAGAATGTAGTGTCATGTAAGTGTTCATGCAAGTTCTATTCATGTCATACTCGTCATAATTTTAGGTAAGTGATTCTTGAAAGGGGAAGGTTCATATGTCACATCGCATGCTTGCCATAAATATTGACGGAACACTACTTCGTTCCAATGGGCGCTTACAAAAAGGGATTAAGGAAGCAGTTGATTTTGTCAAAAGAAGAGGTGTGTACATCACCTTAGTTACGAACCGAAATTTTCCCTCAGCTAAAAAGGTTGCAAAAGCATTAAAAATAGATGGAATTCTTGTGACACATGGTGGTTCATTTATCGCCTCAAGCATTGACCAGCCTATCATTAATAGAAGAATTTCAGAAGAAAAAACATTTAATTTAGTTCAAGTGCTTGAAAATTTCGAATGTACAATCCGTATCTTACATGAGCGATATTCACTCGGAAATCGAGTAAACCTGAATAACAATATCGTTGCAAAGGCAGTATTTAATTCGGGTGATCCACTCTTTTATCCTATGCAATTTGTAGAGTCATTAGGAGACACATTACGTGATGAGCCTGTCTCTGCTCCGAAAATTGATGTGCATTTTAAGGACCAAGAGGAGTTAGAACGGGCAAGAACTACAATTGAAAATGCATTTGAGGGCATTCATATATACAATGATCGTGATCTAAAGCTAGAGGTCATAGCAGAGCCAATGTCAAAGGAAAAGGGATTAGAGCTTCTTGCCGGATATTTGGGCATTGATTGGAAAGAAATTGTCGTCATTGGGGATTCAATGAGTGATGTAAAGATGATTGAAAGAGCAGGCTTGGGAGTTGCGATGGGAAATGCAACGAACGAAGTGAAACAAGCGGCAAAATGGGTCACCCGAACGAATGATCAAAATGGTGTCTCCTATATGGTGATGACCCATTTTAGAAAACAGCATTCCATTACGACGAGTAAGCAATGAGGCAAGCAGAGATGCTTGCTTTTTGTCATTTTATGAAAAGGCGAAATTATAGTGAAAATGACGTGAATGATTACCAAAATAGCGAAATTAAGCAAAAAATAGCGAAAAAGCCCAGATAGCTTTCTAACAGATTATTACTCTGCCTGAGTTTGCACTTGTTGCTAGTACTTTTCTAATGTAATTGACCTTCATAGCTAGCTTTTGTAAACTTAGTAGAAGGTTTTCTTAAAGAAATGCTGTTTTCGTATAGATTGTAGCCTTCTCGTAAGGATCCCAAAATCCGGATCTTTACCTAAATATTTAGATACTTCTATACAAGAAGAGAGTTGCTCTTTTCTAATCCAACCTTACGTTTACTTCTAAAACAGGTTGTACAGCCAGCATAATTGAACTAATAGCAACAAAGTCCTAGAAAAGAGCCAAAAGAAAAGGTGATTACACATGAAAATACAATTGAACGGACTTAGTGATGAGCGTTATGAACGACCATTACATCATATCACTCAGTTATTTTTTGAAGAAAGTGATTTACACTTTACTAAAGTTGAAAATGCAGAGCTTACGATAAGTATAAAAATAACAGAAGATCAAGATAAGGTGGTTGTAACTGGTACAGGATTAGTAGCTAACTCAAGTAAGAGGTTCGAATCTACATTTGAGAACAGCTTCCAGAATGCCAATACAGATAAAGAACGATTTGCACTTGTGAAAGGTGCTGTCTTTTATGTGTTTTTAACAATCATGCAAGAAGTAACAGGTATGATTCAACAGTGGGGAATCTTAACGGGAATCCGTCCGACTAAGCTGCTTCACAAAAAGCTCCAAGAAGGAAAAACGAAAGAGCAGGCTCATGCTGAACTTCGAGAAGACTATAAAATACTTGATAGTAAGATTAACTTAATGCAAGCGATTGTTGATCGTCAACTGGCAGTTGTACCGGATCTTTACCAGCTTGGAAAAGAGGTAAGTATCTATATTGGTATTCCATTTTGTCCAACAAAATGTGCATATTGTACATTTCCAGCTTATGCGATCAATGGTAAGCAAGGGAAGGTAGATTCATTCCTAGGTGGTCTCCATTACGAAATGAGAGAAATGGGTAAATGGTTAAAGGAAAATAACATTAACATTACTACGATTTATTACGGTGGTGGAACGCCGACGAGTATAACTGCGGAAGAAATGGACTTGCTGTATGAAGAGATGTATGAGTCCTTCCCTAATGTTGAGAACGTACGTGAAATTACCGTTGAGGCAGGCAGACCAGACACGATTACACCGGAAAAATTAGACGTATTGAAAAAATGGAATATAGACCGAATAAGCATTAATCCACAATCCTATATACAAGAAACACTAAAGGCAATCGGCCGACATCATACAGTAGAGGAGACGGTTGATAAGTTTCATCTTGCACGAAGCATGGGGATGAACAACATAAATATGGATTTGATTATCGGCTTACCTGGAGAAGGAGTGAGTGAATTCCAATACACATTGGATGAGACGAAAAAGTTAATGCCTGAATCATTAACCGTTCACACATTATCCTTCAAACGGGCTTCGGAGATGACAAAAAATAAGGAAAAGTATAAAGTGGCAGATCGTAATGAAATTACAGAAATGATGGATTTAGCTACTCAGTGGACGTATGACAACGGATATTACCCATACTACTTATACCGTCAGAAAAATATATTAGGAAACTTAGAAAATGTTGGCTATTCCATTCCTGGTCAAGAAAGTATCTATAACATCATGATTATGGAAGAAAAGCAAACAATCTTAGGCTTAGGCTGTGGTGCATCTAGTAAGTTTGTACACCCAGTTACAGGGAAGATTACCCGATTTGCAAACCCGAAAGATCCAAAATCATACAACGACGGATTTAAGAAGTATACAGCAGATAAAATTGAAATTTTGAATGAGTTGTTTGAGATAGAAAGTAAGTAGTAGCCCTTGTCTAAGGGCTACTTTTTTGGTGTTTATTATGGGAAAAAATGTATTTTAATCCGAATTCAGTAGAAAGTCGTCCAAAAATTCTATACTCTCGTCCGGAAAAACAATCAAGAAGTCCGAAATATTGACAAAGTCGTCCAAATAACAAACTCAAAAGCAAAAAAGAATAAGAGGAATTTCAAATCTTATATAGAAATAGTAATTAAATACTATTTTTTAGGGGGAGTATCTTGTCTACTAAAGTGTTACTTGAACAAAAAGACGGAGTCATCTATATAACGTTAAATCGTCCAGAAGCTTATAATTCACTTGATGTCCCGATGCTTGAACAATTGGTAGAAAAACTACATGAAGCATCTACTATGGAAGAGAAAATCCTTGTATTTAAAGGAAGTGGAAAAGGATTTTCAGCGGGTGGAGATATTAAGACCATGCTTGGTTCATTTGACACACCTTTTGAATCCATTATGGAAACAATTGGTGGAGTGGTTAAAGCATTATATGAAATGCCAAAACTGACAATTAGTGCGATTCACGGTGCAGCTGCTGGCCTAGGATTAAGCATCGCATTAGCTTGTGACTATGTAATAGCTCATAACTCATCAAAAGTTGCCATGAACTTTATTGGAATTGGACTTGTACCTGATGGAGCTGGTCACTTCTTTTTACAAAAGCGTCTAGGAGATGTTAAAGCAAAAGAAGTGATATGGGAAGGCAAAACATTAGCAGCAGAAGAAGGTCTGAAATATGGTCTTGTTGATGTTGTAACAGACAATATTGAAGCGGCTGTGGAGAATAAGATTTCTGAATGGAAGAGCAAGCCGGTTTTAGCGATGATTGCAACAAAATCAATTTATGTACAGCAATCACTTCCATCACTCTATAAAACACTAGAACTTGAAACGAAATACCAAAGTGAAATGAGAGCGACACGTGACCACCAGGAAGGGGTAACCGCCTTTATTGAAAAAAGGTTACCAAGTTTTGTCGGAAAATAAAAAACGGGGACCTTTAATGGTCACCGTTTTTGAATGAATGAGCAACTACGTCTAGCATACATAAGCCATTCACTATGCCTTGGACTCAGTGATGGCCAAGAAAATTTGAATGAATTATCGATGAAAAAGAACAAGTTTTCCAGCAGGGGATACTAGACGATGAGTTTTTTCCTCAAGGCCTTTTTCTTTTAAAAGTGCTTCCCCTTTTTGTTTTGCTTCAGCTTCAGTTGCTGCTTCTAAATTTTCATCTACTAGTTTGCTGCCATCTTTATCAAAGGCAGTTAATGTGTATACAGGCATATTAAAACCTCCAGTTTTCTTGGTGAGTATGTGCATCGTATTATTATTTCTTTATTAAATAGTAAAAATCCTTTAAAAAAATGAATCATTCTTCAGTTTAATACGTAAATAAATGTGAATGGAGGTTAGGAGATGTCATTACAAATTAAGAATGTAACAAAAAGATTCGGTAATTTTACAGCAGTTAATGATTTGTCGATTACTATTCCAGAGCGTGAAATGTTTGGATTTCTAGGAGCGAATGGAGCGGGTAAAACGACAACGTTTAGAATGATCCTTGGTTTACTCGATCCTACGAATGGAGAAATTACGTGGGATGGTAAGCCAATAAACTATGAAACAAGTAATATCATTGGGTATCTTCCAGAGGAGAGAGGATTATACCCGAAGATGAAGGTTAGAGACCAGCTCATCTATTTAGGTAGATTACGTGGAATTGATAAGCAAACCATTCTGAAAGAAATGAAGTATTGGCTAGAGAGATTCAAGGTACCAGAATATGAGATGAAAAAGGTTGAAGAGCTGTCTAAAGGAAATCAGCAAAAGATTCAGTTTATAGCTTCTATCATACATAAACCAAAGCTATTAATCTTAGACGAACCATTTAGTGGATTAGACCCAGTAAATGTAGAGCAGTTAAAAGATGCTGTACTGGAATTGAAGAATAATGGAACATCTATTGTTTTCTCAAGTCATCGGATGGAGCATGTAGAGGAATTGTGTGAACACTTATGTATCATGCATCACGGCAGTCCTGTCGTTCACGGTTCACTAAAGGATATTAAACGATCATTTGGAAGAAAAAATGTGACAGTTCATGCAGATTTTGATTTATCATTCCTTGAGCAAGTAAATGGGGTTATCAAATCGAAGAAACGACCAGATGGTATTACGCTACAAGTTGAGAACGAAGAAATCTCACAAGAAATCTTTTCGCAAATACAAGGCAAGGGCTTTGTACGCAAGTTTGAATTAGAAGAGCCGTCATTAAATGATATTTTTATCGAAAAGGTAGGTGCATCCTATCATGAATAAATTTTGGATTATTTTACTTCATACGTATATGAATAAATTAAAGTCTAAGTCCTTTATCATTACGACAATCGTTACAGCATTATTTATTTTTGGAATAAGTAATTTGGAAAATATCATTAACTATTTTGATAAGGATGAAAAAACAACGGTTTCCGTCATTGACGAAACAGGAGAAATACTTCCATTTTTAGAACAACAGGTTAAAGGTACAGATGATCAGTTAGTATTAGAAAAGTATGATGGTGTTCTAGAGCAGGCTGAAAAAGAGGTAACAGAAGGTAAATATGAAGGAGTCCTTACACTTTCATACAATGACGATGGGTTACCTAAAGGGACATACAAAGCTAATTCCATCACTAATTCTGATGCAACATTTACGATTCAAACAGCACTTCAACAAGTAAAGGTAGCACTTGCGACAAATCAATTAGGTTTAGACGAAGCACAAATTGCCCAGCTTTATGAAGAAGTTGAGTTTGAAACAATAGCATTAGAAGAAAATGCTAAAACAGAAGAGGAACTCAATTCTGCAAGAGGTATTGTCTATATTCTTCTATTCATGATTTATATGGCTGTTATTTTATATGCAAATATGATTGCAATGGAAGTTGCGACAGAAAAGTCATCGAGAGTTATGGAAATCTTAATTTCAAGTGTATCACCCGTTAAGCAAATGTTCGGGAAAATACTTGGAATTGCTTTATTGAGTATTACTCAGTTTACTGTGCTCTTAGTAGTTGGCTATTTATCGATTAAACAAACGCTGGAAACAACAGATGAATCAGGTTTCTTGCAATTTGTAGGTCTCGATAATATCCCGGCCACAACCATTATTTATGCGGTTATTTTCTTCATACTGGGGTATTTGTTATTTGCGACACTGGCTGCAGTACTCGGTTCTCTTGTAAGTCGAATCGAAGATGTACAGCAAATGATTACACCAATGACTTTACTTGTTGTAGCAGCATTTATGATTGCGATGTTCGGATTAAGTGATCCAGAGAACTCTTTCATTACCATCACTTCATTTATTCCATTCTTTGCACCAATGATCATGTTTCTCCGAGTAGGTATGCTAAATGTGCCTGGATGGGAAATTGCTCTTGGAATTGGATTGTTAGCAGCAACGATTATCCTGTTAGCTTTATTCGGTGCGAGAGTATACCGTGGTGGAGTTTTATTATATGATAAGTCTTCTTCATTTAAAGATGTGAAGAAGGCATTGCAGCTTACAAAGAAAGAATAAGATAGGTGCTTAGCACCTATCTTTTTTGTATTAGAAATCACAGAAAATCGTCTGAACCCCAGGAATTGGCGAGCCCAATCTATTCAGGCATATTTCGTGACACTCCTTTATTTGTTTGATAGAATTACAACTTCTAACAAGAATATAGATACAAAAGGAGTTTTAAGGAATGAATATTTTAGTTGTAAAAGCTAACGACCGTCCGGCAACAGAAGGTGTTTCTAGTAGAATGTATGATACGTTCATGGAAACGATGAACGCTGCAGAGGGTGTAAATGTAACGACATATGATGTGTTCACAGAAGATATGCCTTACCTAGGTCAAGATTTATTTAGCGCTTTTGGTAAAATGCAAAGCGGAGAAGAACTAACAGAAATAGAGCAGCGGTTAATTACCGCAAAGCAAAAAGCAATGGATGCATTAAGTGCTGCTGACGTAGTTGTATTTGCTTTTCCATTATGGAATTTAACGATTCCTGCAAGATTACACACGTTTATTGATTACGTGTATGCTGCAGGCTTTGCGTTCAAATATGACGCACAAGGGAACCTGATACAACTTATGACTGATAAAAAGGCTATTTTCCTAAATGCACGTGGTGGTATCTATTCAACACCAGAAGCAGCATCGAGTGAAATGGCTGTGAATTATATGCGCAATGTGTTCGGAGGAGTATTTGGTATGGAGATCATAGATGAAGTAATTATCGAAGGCCACAATGCGAATCCAAGCAAAGCCACAGAGATTATCGAACAAGGATTACAAAAAGTAACTCAGGTAGCTTCTAAATTAGCACTTCAAACTGTATAGATATCAAATAGAGTATTAACGAAGATAGGATTGACTTCGTTGATGCTCTTTTTTTAGGCTCTTTTATAAAACTTTGTTGCTCTTAGTACAATTATTCTGGATGTACAACCAGTTTTAGAAGCAATTTGAGGTTGAATTAGAAAAGAGCAATTCTCTTTAATATATAGAAGTATCTTAATACTAATTTAAAATCCGGCTTCCTGAGATTTTTACGAAAAGCAACAATCTATACGAAAACAGCCTTTTTTTATAGTTTAAAGGATTTTCAATATTTTCCTAGAATGTGTGAAGTACTAACGAAAGTAGGAAATTGAATAAATACGAGGAATAACGGGAGGCTTAGCTTGAAGAATAATAAGTTACGAATTGTATGGATTATACCGAATATTTTTTGTTATGTAATGGCTTTAGGATGTACAATCTTTATACTCCTATATGCAGAGGAGTTAGCCGAGATTAATAGACTAGTTCTATATATGTTGCTAACAATCGCTGTATATACCGTATCAATTATAGGTAGTTATAGAATTGTATCATGGATAAAAGAAGGGAAAATGTGAAGAGGTAGCATAACAACAACGCTACCTCTCTCTATGTCTAGTAGTAACTAAATACTAAAGTAAAAATCTTTACGAAATCAGCCTTTTTATAAGGTACAAGTATTTTCTGGCTTTCTCGGTCTTCTCACTAATTCTCCACCACAATTTGGACAAATGTAGTTCATCTTCTCTGTGCAAGGTGAACAAAATGTACACTCATGAACACAAATATATGCTGTAGCTTTGTCTTCAATGTGACCATTGCATTTTTCACAGGTTCCTCTCATTTCAAGTGCCATAACATATTCCTTCTTCCTTATCTAGTATATGGAGAATTATAACATGACTTCTAACGTTGATAAGGACCAGTTGTACAAAAAAAGAAGGTATCAGAATACCTTTATCAAATCACTGATTACATAACAACGTGAATCAAATTCTGAAGGAAATATGTAATTTTTTTTCAAACATAAATTCTGTTGTTTTTTCGATGTTTATAAGAACGTGCATTCGTATTTGTAAAGTGGTACAATATGGTCACATATAAGGAAAAAGGAAGTGAAGGAAATTGTCACGTGTATCGTTTATCCACACCGCCGATTTACACTTGGATAGTCCTTTTATTGGTTTAAGAAATTTACCTCAGAAAATACTCCAGAGAGTTCAAGAGAGTACGTTTGTTTCATTAAAAAGGATCATTGATTATGCCATTTTGAAAAGAGTTGACTTTATCCTCATATCAGGGGACTTATATGACTCCAAACAACGTAGCTTAAAAGCACAAATTCGTTTGAGAGATGAAATGAAACGGCTTGAAAAGGAAGGAATTGTAGCATACATTATTCATGGAAATCATGATCCTTTAAATGGGTCGTGGTTAGATTTAGATTGGCCGAGCAATGTCCATTTCTTCAATGATAAAGCAGAGGCAATACCGTTTTATAAAAATGGTCAAGTAGAGGCTTATATTTATGGGTACAGCTACCCAACAAGAGATGTTACCGAAAATATAGCGATAAAGTATGAAAGAGAGAAAGCTGAATGTTTTCATATTGGACTACTTCATGGAACAATCTCCAGCAATACCGAACATGTTCCATATGCTCCATTCCTTTTAAAAGATTTGCAAGATAAAGGGTTTGACTATTGGGCATTAGGACATATCCATCAAAGGCAGGTATTGTCTGATTCTCCTCCCATTGTATACCCAGGGAATATACAAGGTCGTCATAAAAAAGAAGAAGGACCAAAGGGCTGTATGTATGTTGAACTGACAGAAGAATCATCAGATTTATCTTTTTGGGAAACCTGTGATGTACTTTGGGAAAGTATCGAGGTCTCGATATGTGATGAATCAACGATCGATCAACTACTTCAAGCATGCCAGGAAAAGGTAGAGGAAAAGAGAAAACAGCATCAGGGTGTACTTGTCAATTTACTAATCACTGGGACTGGAAATTTATCTAGTTCCCTACAGAGTGACGAAGTAATAGAGGATATCGTTACGAGTCTCCAAGAAATAGAGGAGAATAGAGAAGATTTTGTTTATGTCTATACATATAAAAATCAAACGACATCTATTCAGAATCTAGAGAAATGGAAGAACGAAGAGCATTTTATTGGAGATTTAGTAAAACACACTGAGGATTACAATGGATTTGAAGATGCGTTATCTACTTTATATCAGCATCGGCACGTAAGAAAATTTATAAAACCGTTAACAGATGATGAAAAGCAAGAATTACTAAAGGAAGCAGAATCTTGGATGATGCATGAGCTGTTAAGCAGTGGAAAATAGGAGGTAGGACCTTGTATATTCAATCACTACATATATATGGGTATGGGAAGATCATAGATCAGCAGTTTCATGTAAATAATGGATTACATGTATTTTATGGAGAGAATGAAGCGGGTAAATCAACGATTCTTTCATTTATTCATAGTATTCTATTTGGATTTCCAACAAAAGTACAGGCTGAGAATCGGTATGAACCGAAAACCGGTGTAAAGTATGGGGGAAAGATTACGATCCATACAGATAGACACAGAACTGTAACGATTGAGAGAATAGCTGGAAAATCAACAGGTGATGTAACTGTATACTTTGAAGATGGACAAGTAGGGAAAGACACTGAATTAAACGAATTGCTACATGGTATGGATAAGCAAATCTTCACTTCAATCTACTCTTTCGGAATGAAGGGTCTCCAAGATATTCACTCTCTAAAAGAAGATGATTTAAATAACTTTCTGTTCTCATCAAGTGTACTTGGAAATGAACAAGTAGCTGAACTAGAGAAACGAATTATAAAGGAAATGGATCAGCTGTTTAAACCTAGCGGAAAGAAACCTGAAATTAACCAAGAAATTGAGAAATTAACAGCGTTTTCCAATCGGGTCTCTGAAGCAAAGCAACAAATAGAAACCTATCAGTACTTAAACGAAGAAGAACAAAAGCTCGAAGAAAAGCTAACATCAGTAAAGAAGCAACTCGTAGTGTTTAGAGAGATTACGAGAAAACTTCAATTATTTGAACAGTACGACCCGTATCGTGTTGAATATACGATGATTGAAGGACAGCAAGAAAAGTTACAGGGGTATTCCTCTTTCCCACCAGAAGGTATAAAACGATTAGAATTAATTCTAGGAAATTTATTACCACTTCAAGCAAGAGAAGAAGTAGTTGAAACAGAATTAGCTGAGATTCATTCGAAAATAAGTATGCTTACGATTAATGAACAACTGTTGCAGCTTGAAGGGGAAATCAAAGAAATTGCACTGAAGTTACACTTACATGAAGAAGATAAATCTAGTCTTGAGAGAATCCAGGCTAAGATCAACTTCTTGCATGATGATATCCTTTCAGTGAAGGCTTCTTTAGGGATCAATAGTAGTAATGAACAATTAGTAGAACTAGACTTTACACTATCTCGAAAAGAGAAACTAAGAAGAGAAATAAAACAGTATGAAGATGCTCTTTATAACAAGGAAGTGTTAATTAGAAAACAAGAAGAAGCCACTGAAAAATTAGAGCGCATAAGTCATACAATCAATCAGTATGAACAACAACTCCTGCCTCAAGATGAAAGAGACAAGTTAGAAGCGGTTTGTGAGCATACGAAGAATCCTGTTTTAGATAAAGTTACAGTTCAAACAAAACTGAGTAATATAACGAATCAACTTATGAATTACAAGAGAAGAGCTGAATTGGGGAAAAAAGTAAGCTTTTTTCTACTGATTCCTCTTTTTCTCCTCACATTACTAATTGGGATTTTAAACGTCAGTGGAGAACTATTTATTGGGATAACATTCATTGTCATATCTGGAATTTTAGCTTTAATGACAATCTTTACTCCGAGAATTCTTCGTGAACCTGCACTACTGAAGATGTTACAGCATGATAAAGTAGAACTCGAAAAACAACTAATGGATATTGAGGAGTATGAGAAAGTAGTAGTAAGCAATCAAGGAGTTATGCATTCACAGCAGCTACTAGATAGAGATCATCAGCTAAAGCAGCTTCTTCAGCAAGATAAACTGATTCAAGCTCAACTTGAAAAGGAAGTAGATGGGTATATTGATCAATTAGAAGCTATGGAACAAGAGTATCATGAGATTTCCTTTCAACTTGAAAAGAGTAAAGAAAGACTGTTCATTCCGAAAGAATATAGTCACGGCACAACATTAACCGTTTATGAACATCTTGAACAACTTGCTTCTAAAATAAAGGAACTACAGCAACAAGTTATCGAGATGGAGAACCTTAAAGAACGAATTGCAGCATTTGAGAAGCAGTATAAATTCGTACAAGACAAGGCTGGTCTTTTCCTTCCACCACTTCTCTTACTAGATACAGTAGAAAAGGAAAAAGAAAAGGAAAGACAGCTAGAAGCTCTAAAGGAAAAAGAAGCAGATATACAACATAATCTAGCTTTAATTAGGCAAGAAGTTACTTATTATCATACTGAGCTCAAAAAGCTGTTTGACGCTGCGAATACTGATGGAGAAGAAGCGTACAGAAGGAAGGCGAATCTCCATTCAGAATGGGTTAATTTCCAAACAAGAAAAGAAGCAATAATGGATAAGATTAAGTTAATTTTAAATAATGATGAACAGTTAGAGAACGAACTAGAACTTCAGCAGGACCTGTTTCGTAAACAATTAGAAGAAAGAGAATCTCTCGCAAAGCAATATAAAGAATACGAGGATAAAGAAGAGGAATTGCGAAAATTATTAGCAGA
This sequence comes from Bacillus sp. BGMRC 2118, assembly GCA_008364785.1. Lineage (GTDB taxonomy): Bacteria > Bacillota > Bacilli > Bacillales > SA4 > Bacillus_BS. The sequence continues at coordinate 234,793 of VTTJ01000006.1, forward strand.
AGTTGTTGTACAAAAAACTCAATTAGAGCAAAGTGGAACATACTCACAATTAGTTCATCAATTTGAAGTCATGAAAACAGAATTTACAAATTTAGCTAGGAAATGGGCGAAACTCTCAATCGCAAAAGATTTAATTACCAAGACGAAACATTACTATCAGCATGTAAGATTACCCTCTGTTATGAAGAAGGCTGAAGAATATTTTCGTTTACTAACTGCCAATGAATATCATAAGCTATTTGCTCCACAAGATCAGGGAAGCTTTATTGTGGAACGGAACGATGGGACGAGATTTTCACCACAAGAACTGAGCCAAGGCACAACGGAACAACTTTTTTTATCGTTACGTCTTGCCCTGGCAGAAAGCTACCAAACACCGATCACGTTCCCAATCTTCATTGATGATAGCTTTGTAAATTTTGATGAAGCGAGAAGATATATTACCTTAAAGCTACTAAAGAAACTGTCAAGTAACCGGCAAATCGTGTTTTTTACTTGTCATAAAGAGATGGTCGATCAGTTGAATGCTGTGACATTTACAAACTTATCCTCTATGAAAGTTCCGTTAAGTTAATTGGGTAGTGTAAGTGAAAATTAATCGTACTGATTGGCAAAAAGCAAAGATCCATAATCTCTCAAAGAATAAGAAAAATGAGTATGCTATAATAATAGAAATAAAAACTCCACTTTACAGGGGGAAAAGAATATGTCAAAAGGGATCGTATTTTACGATGTTGGCGAACAAATTGATGTGTATTTACTCGTTAAATCCTGCACGAAGGGTATTGCAAGTAATGGAAAACCGTTCTTAACATTAATATTGCAGGACCAAACTGGTGATATCGAGGCAAAGCTATGGGATTGTACTCCAGACAGCGAACAATTATATAAAGCGCAAAGTATAGTAAAGGTTTATGGTGATATTCACAGCTACCGTGGGAAAAATCAGCTAAAGCTTAGAAGCATAAGACCTACGAATGAGAGTGATTCTGTTAACATTTCTGACTTTTTGGAAGTGGCACCACTAGCACAAGATGAAATGATGTCTAAAATTACTCAATATATATTTGAAATGAAGAACCCGAATATCCAACGAATTACTAGACATCTAGTTAGAAAATATCAGGAGTCCTTTTTGGAATATCCTGCTGCGACAAAGAATCATCATGAATTTGTTTCAGGATTAGCTTATCATGTTGTGTCTATGTTAGATTTAGCAAAAGTCATAGCAGGACTGTATCCGTCTTTAGACACGGATTTATTGTATTCAGGAGTGATTCTTCATGATTTAGGAAAGGTAATGGAACTATCAGGTCCAATTGCGACGGTCTACACAACTGAAGGAAATCTGTTGGGTCATATTACCATTATGGTGAACGAAATTGGAAAAGCTGCTGAGGAATTAGGCATTAAGGGTGAAGAGGTGACAGTCCTTCAACATATGGTACTCAGTCATCATGGAAAAGCTGAATGGGGCAGTCCAAAACCACCTATGATTAAAGAAGCAGAAATTTTGCATTACATTGACAATTTAGATGCAAAGATGAATATGTTAGATCGCGCATTAGAGCGTGTAAAACCTGGGGAATTCTCAGATCGAGTATTTGCTCTGGAAAATCGCTCATTCTACAAGCCGACGTTTCATAATTAGATTCATGGTCATATTGCCGTTTTTCGTCGCATATATTTTCCCATAATGAACACTCGTTTTGAAAGGGGAAATGACCAATGATCACAGTTCCTTGGTGGATATATGTAGTGATTACAGGAGTAGGCGTTAGCGGTGTAATGATGGTGAAAACAGGTAAAAGGGAACGTGAGATGAGACAATTTTACATTGAACGAGAAGGTCAAGTCTTTATGGAACGTATGAAACACGAGCGTGAAAAAAGACAACAACAAGAACAGAGACCTGAAGAAATTGAAATTAAAGCTGCAAATTAAAGAAAGAGGCTGACATCTTTAGAAGATGTCAGTTTTTTTACGATCATTAAACAAAATAAAACAGACTTACGCAACGTAAGTCCGTTTTATCTTATTTCTTTTCTTCTGTTTCTGCTTCTTTTACTTCAAATATTTTTTCTAAATCTTTGTCTTTTACCTTAACTTTTGCGTCTTTTAGTTCCTCTAGTACCATAGGCTCCACCTGATTGAAATCAACTTTGCTTCTTGCTAACTCAAGCTTCAGTTCTTCCTTCATTTCATCCAAAGGCTTTAGTTCTTTCTTGTCCGTTAACTTAATAATATGGAAACCATGAGTTGACTGAACAGGTCCACTTATTTCTCCAACTTTAAGTGCATATGCAGCTTCTTCAAATTCTGGAACCATTACACCAGCACCGAAGAAATCTAAATCCCCGCCGTTGTCCTTAGAACCTGGATCTGTAGAATATTCTTTTGCTAAATCCTCGAACTTTGCACCTTCATCAAGCTTCTTCTTAACTTCATTAGCTGTTGCTTCATCGGCAACAAGGATATGAGATGCTCTAATTTCAGGCTTAAGAGTACTATAATGTTCTTCGATTTCTTTGTCTGTTACTTTAATATCTTTTAAAGCCATTTTTTCTTGTAATAAACCGATCTTCATTGTTTCTTTTAATTGTTCTTCTGTTGTAAATCCGCTTTGTTGAAGAACCATTTCGAATTGATCACCGTATTGAGTTTTTAGGTTGTCCACTTCTTTTTGAACTTCTTCGTCTGTTACTTCATATTTTTCGCTTAATACAGTGCTATACACGAGTTCACGAAGAACTTGCTCACCATATCGATCCTTCATTGCTTCATATAATTGCTCTTTTGTAATATCTCCTGCAGCTGATTCAACAACTACTTCTGAGTCGGCACTTTCTGCATCATTATTGCACGCTGTTAGAGCTAATACACCTGCAGAAATGGTTAGGGCAAGTACAACTTTCTTCATAGCTAACACTCCTATTATGTAAATAATTTGTAGTTCATTTTGAACGGTATATGTAAAAAGCTACACCAACATTTGGTATTATCATGTCCAAAAAAGCTACATTCATAACTATACCATATATTTGAAAAGAGGTAATACCAAAAACCACTGTTTTTCTCCCATATCCGTCAAATGATTCACATAGAATGATTGATTGTAGTTTCTAAATAACTAGGCATTAGCCTCTTTATGAATAAAAATGTGCAAAACCGGGACATTCGTTTAGTCAAAAGTAGGTTGTCCTCTATACAATGTAGTAAGCCTAAAGGAAAAACGTTAGGCCAGTAAGAAATAGATGACGATAACAAAGTCAAAGGAGGTAATTTGAATGAGTCACGAATATAAAGGTGGATTTGCATTAATTGTCGTGCTGTTCATTTTACTAATTATTGTTGGTTCTGCTTATGTAGGTTACTAATAAAAAATTAAAGCAAAAAGGAAGATAAACGCCTATTCGCTTAGGTGAGTAGTTGCATAGGATATGTTAGTTGTTTGCTAAAGGAGGTGTTCATATGAGCCACGGTTACAATTCAGGTTTCGCGTTAATTGTTGTGTTGTTTATTTTGTTAGTTATTGTTGGTGCAGCTTGGCTGTAATGAAAGTAATAATGGGTAGTGAGAAAGCTGCCAATTTTAAAAATTAAACGAATGAGGAGGAATGCTTCATGTCACACAGCTACGGTTCAGGTTTCGCGTTAATCGTTGTATTGTTCATTCTGTTAATTATCATCGGAGCTTCTTGGTTATAAGATAAAAGTTGAATAAAGAAGGCCATTCGAAAAGTCGAATGGCCTTCTTTGCATTGCTCTAACGATTCAAAACCGCCTGAGTAAGTGACATTATGTAAATAATACCTCTACATATGAGGAAATGAGTAAGATGGTAACTAAAATATTGATTGTGCGAAAAACCTTTGGTTGGCGTTCTTCGGGAATCTCTTTCTGGATACAAAGTGCATTTGTCATGCGATTAATCATATACAGGATCATTAAAGCTAATGGAATATATAGTATAAACATGTTTGAGCCCCTCCTTTTTATAGTATAAGATAATTACAAGAACATGGAAATATGAAATTTTATTAGAATATTAGATATGTACAGGACGATAAAAGGTTATAATGCTTGATGGAAGGTAATATTGCTAAACTGAATAAGGAACAATTCTTTTTATTCAATTACCTGACTGGAAAAAAATAGCACAAGAAGAGCTCTTTCTAAAAATTTATGCAGAAAGTGGAGGGACATGACAGTGAATAATTATCGGAAATGGAAACAGGCATTTTTTATATTATTAAGTTCACTTATTCTGTTAGTGGCTGTTATGTTTGGTGCATTCCTCTACTTAGTAGTAAGTCCTGCTGAAGAGGAAAATTCTCCAAGCGTAGAAATTGTGGAAAATCCTAACTTTACATTAGTGACGAATAAGGAAGGAATCAATAGTTGGATTCATAAAGAGTTAACTAAACAGGAACAAAAAGCTAAAAACATTCACTATGAAGTTATCGTGGATGATTACATTTATGTGAATGGGAAATTAATTGTTTTTAATCGTGAAATCCCTTTTCAGATGATTTTTGAACCGAGTGTTAACCAGGATAAGGGCTTAACCCTAACTGAGAAAGAAATTAGTCTGGGGATGCTGAATTTACCAGGTGAAATTGTATTAGGATTGTTAGACGAACAATTCAATATGCCAAAGTGGGTGTCCATCAGACCGAATCAACAAGAAATTGTTGTGGATATCAAAGAGATCGAGCTTGAAAAAGGTATGCAACTGTCACTTAAGACCTTCGACTTGTCACAAGATAAAATTGAATTAAATATAAAAAGATAGAAGCAGTCACTGCTTCTACCCTAGCTCACTTTTTCTGTAGTCATAACTAAAATATCATACCCGCCTTTGTTTTCTTCAAGAAAACATTTTCGAGGAGCTTTCATAAAATGATAGCTGTACATAATGTCTGAGACACAAATACCAAAATTAATGGCCGCTAATATTGTAAAATAATGAATATACTGCGGAAATAGTAAACTAAGCGATAACAGAATAAGAGATACAGTAAATAAAGGTGCTAATACTGTTATAACAGCAACTGGTTTGGATAATAGCTCACAATATTTCACAGTTAAATATGGAAACAAGCCCTTTTTCTTTACAGTTAATTTTACCTTTTTGCGGAATAACCATAATGATGTTAGATGAATGAGTTGGTGACCAGGTATAAGCAATATCGCGATCATCACTACATACATTAAACCACTATCCTCAAGCTGTTTAGATTCGAAAATCATATTCCATACAAGGAATAAAAAAATAAACGCTAAAATGGATGTAAGGAAAGAAAGAAAAAATAAGCGGTGGAATCCGTAATCTTTTGATAGATTAATGGTTTTCCAGCAGTTCATGCGATATTCACCCCAAAGCCTATAAGTTATAATTCACTTAGTAACTTTACTTTGTTTAGTAATAAAGGTCAATACTTAAAATGTCGGTTTTAAATATTCTTTTTTTCAGTGAATTTCAAATTTCAAATTGAAAGGGGAGGACAGTGTGGAATCAATTGAGAAACGATTAGAAAGGCTTGAGTATTATCAAAAGCTAATGATGGATTTTGTTGAACATGACAAGTGGCCATTCCACCAACTAATTATGGTCAGACAGTTGACGGAACATGAGGTGAATGAGCTCTTTCAGTTATGTGAATCGTTAACAAGTGAGTATAAACAACAAAAAGCGGAAGGCTTTATTAGCTTTACTCCGCTTTTGCATACATTTAAGCAATATTTAAATCCTAAATTATCAAGCTTGGAAGTGATTACGGCGATGGAACAAGAGAAGCTGTTTCTTCCATTAATGCATGTACTGAAAAATGCTATCATGGAAGAACCAAAAAGAAGGTAGTTATTCTACACGTTTGTATAGTTTGCCATCTACTTCGATAAACTCTCCATCGATATTTTCAATCGATCTTTCGAATATTGTCATAAACTCTTCACCATAAATGTTTCGTAGAATACTCATTAAATCAAGGAAGTCTGGGAACTTCCCATATAAGTCTTTAATCGGAAGTGAACCACCAAATACTGCATAAGTAGATGGTTTATAACTTTCCATTGAGCTTAGTAGAATTTGTTCTCCTTTTTCCGTTAGCTCAATGTATGTATTTCGTTTATCATCTTCTTTCTTAGAAAAAGTTAGAAGTTCTCGTTCTTCTAGTTTTTTAGAGAAGTTGAAGGCTGTTGAAACATGCATAACTCCAAACTTAGCAATCTCTGATATAGATGCACCCTTCAAATGGTAAGCAATCCATAAGATGTGGTGTTCATTAATATTTAGATCGTAAGGCTTGATCCAATTCTGCCAATCTTTTTCAATGGACTTCCAAAGTGCTTTACTTAATTGTGCTACCCGTTGGCTATAAATAAGTGCCTCTTTCATAGAGAACTGATCGTTATTTTTCATCTGCGTCACCTTCTTAAGGGTTTACTAGTCTATTATTCTATTATGCACGTAATCTAGTAAATAATAAAGAATGAATTATGAAAATTCAGTAGAAAGACATGACTGAAAACCATCAGTTATTCAGTAACCTGATGGCGGTTGGTCGATACAGCATCTTCGAGTTGCTGTAAAGTTTCCTCAATTTCCTTCATCTCTCGTTGAATAGTAAGTTGATGTGGCTCAATATCTCTTCGCCATTCACTGATTGTCTTTTGAACATCTTCAGTAAATTCTTTTACGACTTGTGTACCTTCCTTTGTTGATGTTTCTATTAATGTTAAGAAGTCTTTCGCTTCATTTTTTAAGTGGGTAAGTTTCTCAGACAAATCGCGACTATTTACCTTTATGGAAGATCTAAGTTCTGATCCTGATTTTGGAGTGGATAGCAGCATTGCTATACTCCCAATTACACCACCAACTACAATGCCTAATACAAATGAATTACTTTTACTCATATTTATTCACCTCTATAACGTAATAATCTTAGTACCACAAGTGGTCTTATAGCAATGTAATTCATGATTAAGTGGAATCATATTCTTCTTAGTAGTGTCTAGAATCATTGCTATATTTATACATCTAGCCTGTAAAAATAGCTAAACGGTCCTTCAATTAATTATTCGACAGAGTTGTGCAAAATCCTTTCTTTCTTTGAGGCTGTTTTCGCATAGAATATAGTTTTTCGAAAAGGCTCCTTTTCTAAAACTTTGTTGCATTTTGTACAATTATTCTGGGTGTACAACTAGTTTTAGGTGCAAATTGAGGTTGGAGTAGAAAAGAGCAACTCTCTTAATGAACAGAAGTATCTAGATACTAAGGTAAAAATACGGCTTCCTGGGATTTTTACTAGAAGGCAACAATCAATACGAAATCAGCCTTCGAATAAGACGGTAAGGTATCTGGGAATCTCTTCGTCAAAGTGGCAGCTGTGAAAGGAAAAAATCACTTTATTTGATTTAGCGAACATTTTCATGAAAATTTTCATAAAGCAAACGTAGAATTGCATAGTTATAAAAATAGGGGGATGAATGGATGCTCATAGGATTAGTGTTACTATGCGGAATAGTTGGTTTCATTTTTTATTTAAAGATGTTCCAATTTTTATTTTCTTCAAAAGTACAAGGTGCATACCCTCCAGTACGAGTGCTTCGTGAAAAAGCAAAGGCAATGGGAGTAATGGGGACCATATTTATTATATTTTCATGTATTTTATATATGTTTGTCTGATTTTCTGTAACCAACTGTGTTTAGCTTTTAGTTAAGGTACTATTATTAATAGTTGAAAAAACCCCACTTCTTATTGAAATGGGGTCGTCATTATTTATACAGTAGTTACTAGGTTTGAACGTTTTCCAATCGTTAAAACAATTGGGTATAGTACGGTTAATAAAATGGTATTAACAATGGAAGTCGGGATAACGACAGTTACAAATAAGGCCATGAATCCAAAACCTTCAGGAAGTCCAAATATGAACAATGCTGATCCTAGGAAGATGGTGCCAGAAATAAGTGTCCCGATACAAGCTAATACACTCGGTGTAAATTTGAAGGAAAATCGTTTAACTAGCAAATAAGCACCGAAAAATAAAAAAGCAGTAATCGGTTTATCAATGATATTCGGAATTTGACCACTTGGAAAAGTCGTCGTCAAGGCAGAAATAAACCCTGTACTTAATCCTAACAGCAAAACATACTGTGCCTTAGGGAATAGTAAAATTCCTAGAAACATCATCGTTAAGCTCATATCCGGTTTCATTCCAAAAGATGGAATAACAACATGCAATACGGCCCCGATTCCTACAAATAAAGATAACGTTACTAATATTCTTGTGTTCATGCTACTCTCTCCTCTTCTAATCTGTTCTCTTTTTTTCCTCCAGTTGTGCACTATTGCCAACTGCGAAGTTAATTTCCATTATATCAGTTTCCTGCAATGGTGAAAAGGGTATAGGAAAAATAATCAAATCAAGTTACGATAATAGGAAATACCGTGTATAGGAGATGTTCTTATGTACCGCTCTAATAAGCCAATTCATCTAAGTCCTTATGATCATCCAGATATATATCCAGGTCCTAGACCACAGGAATCTTTTGTTTTTTATAAAGGAGTTGCCCATAGATTAGAGGATATCCGAAGAACGATGGATGAGTCGATTATTCATCTATCGCAAACGAATCATATGTATGGATCACTCATTTCGGATAGCAATGAGAAATTATCCATAAAGGATTTCTTAAGTAAGCTGAATGAGACACCAATTGAAGAAAGGATACCTGTTATCGCTTACGGCTCAAATGTTTGTTTAGCACAGTTGGTGTACAAATCAAGCCTTAATAAAGATATTTCAGATCTATATATATGTTATCGTGCCACGATAAAGGATACAGATGTCATATATGGTGCGTTTCTTGCTCCATATGGCTCGCTCCCAGCTATAATCGGACCAGTGCAAGGAGCAGAAGCAGAGGTTTGGGTCACACTGTTGACACGGGAACAAGTAGAGTTAATGAATCGCACAGAAGGTGGGTATACATTAAGAGCTCATCATGGTGGGAAAGTAAGAATGGGAACAAAGGAACAGCTACACACAACGTACGCCTATTATTATCCAAAGGCCTTAATTTTGGAGAATCAATATTACAGATTTCAAGACATTCCCGGGAAATCTCCATTACAGGCTGTTTGGCAAGCAGATATGCTGAATACGATACGTGAAATGTGTGAGTTCGAAGGAACAAGAGAAGAGTTTATCCATCTATTGAGATGGGATTATTCTTATCGTCAATCAATAAAACATAAACTAGATGAACACTCCGATGTGTTTGATCACCCAGATTGGACAGAGTCACAGACACTACTGTCCATTCGAGAACTTAGACAACAAAAGTAAGGATTATTCGTCAACATGTCAGTAACTCCTCTTATTAACAATGTAAAACGGTCAAAAAAATGACTTGGAGGCCAAGTCATTCAATGCTTGAAGAGATGGTTGTGGCAATGTCCTTTAATTGTTCTGGAGTATAGTCATTTGCATGTGATTTCCACACAGCACCGAATCCGTCACCTTTTCCGTACCTTGGAATGATATGCAGGTGGAAGTGGAATACAGACTGTCCTGCATGCTCGCCATTGTTGTTAAGTAAGTTTAATCCGACTGGAGAAAATTCTTTTTTGATTGAGTTAGAGATCTTAGGGACAACCTTGAATATCTCTTGAGCAATCTCTGGTGTTAGTTCAAAAACATTTTCTTTATGTACTTTTGGTATAACTAGGGTATGTCCTTTAGATACTTGGCTGATGTCTAAGAAGGCAAGTACATGCTCATCTTCATACACTTTTGCACAGGGAATTTCACCTTGAATGATTTTACAAAAAATACAATCGCTCAACACAATTCATCCTTTCTAGATTATGCATATAGTTCCATTGTAATGGACGAAAGACTACTTTTACAATTGTAACCTTTACTCGTGAAGATTAAACAAAAACAGGATACAGCGTAACGCTGCATCCTGCTCGGTTGAAGAGGAGTAAGAAAACGAAAATTAATGTTGGTTATTTTTCGTAGACACCTCATTCGCTTTTTAATGTAAACCAAACATTTATAAAAATGCTATCATGGTCTACCGTAAACACCTCATTTAACATGAATTGTGTTACTTATTATAAAGCAATAGCGAAGTTATCTTTGATAAACACCTCATTTATTTTATGGTAATACCTATTCACGAGATACTAGATCTGCTCCCAAGCTTACCATCCCCTCACCTTATTTAATGAAGGCTATGAGTTAAATCGATCAAATCCTGCGACAAACACCTCATTTATAATTTTTTTACAAATCATCACAAGGTCTTACAGGAACGATTGACTCTTTCTTATCTCCTCTTCAAATATTATGATGTCCACTTTACGGTGAAATATTTATCAATAATAAAATTTTTTTTAAAGAGTATTTTTACCTTTATGGGAAAATTTTGTTAAGATAAAGTGAAACCACAATTAGTGGGGAGGAATTCCACTGATGGTTAGTCGAATATACAGTGTTCTTATTAGCTTTTCTGTTGTTTACATCTTAGGGTAGGGTGTAACCGAATAAAATTGTACAAGTTCTTTTATTACTTGAATATATATAAATAACGAATGTGAAGGATGGGGATTATGAGACCTTTATTAGAGATACAAAACTTAACAGGTAGGTATACAAAACAATCTGTTTTACATGATTTATCTTTTTCCGTTAATAGCGGAGAGCTCGTAGGTTTAATTGGTTTAAATGGTGCAGGGAAAAGTACAACGATTAAGCATATTATCGGAATTATGGATCAAAAAGAAGGGATAATCTCTATAAATGGAACAACGATGCGTGAGAATAAAGAACAATACAAATCTCAATTTTCATTTATACCTGAGACGCCTATTTTATATGATGAATTGACGTTAGAAGAACATTTGCAATTAACGGCTATGGCTTATTCACTAACAGATAAGGAATATAAGGAACGAATTAATTTCTTATTGAATGAATTTCATATGGAAAAGCGGCTTAAGTGGTATCCTGCACATTTTTCAAAAGGTATGAAACAAAAAGTCATGATTATGTGTGCCTTTTTAGCTCAGCCGAATTTATATATTATTGATGAGCCTTTTGTGGGGTTAGATCCACTTGGAATCCAGTCATTATTACAGCTCTTGGAAACGAAGAAGGAAGAAGGGGCAGGGATATTAATGTCAACACACATCCTGTCAACTGCTGAAAGATACTGTGATACATTTGTCATTTTACATGAAGGGAAAGTACGTGCAAAAGGAACGTTATCTGAATTACAAACGGAGTTTCAAATGCCTGGCAGCACGTTAGATGATATTTATATTGCGCTAACAAAGGAAGTAAAGGCATGAAAATACAAGATATATGGAGTAAACGATTTTCAGAATTTATAAAGGAAAAGAGTCGCTATATTCGTTATATGTTCAATGATCATTTAATGATTGTTTTACTTATTGCACTTAGCGCAGGTGCTTTGTATTACAAACAGTGGCTCTCACAGCTACCAGACGGATTTCCCTTCGAATGGATTATGGGAATTTTTTTAGGATTAATCGTTACAATGTCATCTGTTCGAACTTTTCTAAAGGAACCTGATTTAGTCTTCTTACTACCAGTAGAACATAAGATGAGTGTATTTTTCCAAAGAGGCTTTTTTTACAGCCTTATTGTTCACAGCTTAACATTATTTATTGCCTTCTTACCTTTCATCCCAATGTATAAGCGTTTTACAGATAGTGTAGGAACAGACTATATTGTAATCCTTCTTATATTATTAGTAGTAAAAGGTTGGAATTTGCTGCTTTCACAAAAGATGTTTTATTTCATTGAGGATTCAGCAAGAATTTTGGACAAGATCATTCGATTGGTGTTTACTATTTCTTTTTTAGTTCTTTTGTTTGGAGATGCACCTTTTGTCTACTTATTAGTGTTAATAATCATAGCATTATTATGGCTGATTGCATTTTATGTCATCACGAAAGATAAGTATATGTTGAAATGGGAAGTACTAATAAAGGAAGAAGTGAAGCTGAGTAATCGTTTTTATCGGATTGCCAACCTATTTATTGATGTTCCACACTTAAGAAATGAAGTAAAACCGAGGAGATGGCTGAACTTCTTGTCAAATTCCATACCATTTCAAAAGGAGAAGGTATTCACTTTTCTATTTACGAAAACCTTTATCAGGTCAGGTGAATATCTTGGTTTATATGTTCGACTAATTTTTATTGCGGGTTTTCTCGTTATAGGAATTGACTTTCCTTATGCTGGTCTAGTCATTATACCGTTTTTTATCTATTTATCCGGGCTGCAACTTATGGCACTTTATAAAGAGCACGATCAAAAGCTTTGGATTGACTTATACCCGGTTTCGGATGGTCAAAGACTTCAGTCGTTTTTGGACTTATTATGGAGATTAATGATTGTAAAGGGTGTTATTTTAGCAGTCGTATTGACGTTAAGTGATGGTATTATGATGGGGCTATACGGAATCGTTATATCTGTTGGATTTAGTTACATATTTGTTCACTCGTATATAAAGAAAAAGTTAATTAAAAGGGAACAATAACAATGAATTATGAGAATGAAAAATTGCAAGATGCACTAGCCTGGAAGAGAAAGTTAATGAGAAAGTCAAGTATGGTTGCGCGTATGTCAAAAACGACACAAACGAAGATGCAAAAGTTGATTCCCGAGAAGGCTCATGAAGTAATTACACAGAGCATCAAGCAAATGGTTGAACTGACGATGACAAGTTCAGAGTACTTACCGAATACTACGTATGATAACAATCGTTCCTTTCAAGAAAAGGAGATACTCATACAGGAAAAACTAAAGGCATATAAAAAGATGGCAGCCCTAGAGGGTGCTGGTACAGGTGCCGGGGGACTAATACTAGGACTAGCAGATTTTCCTCTACTGCTTGCAATCAAAATGAAATTCCTATTTGAAATTGGTGCCATACATGGGTTCGATACAAAGTCAAAAGAAGAACGTGTATTTTTATTAACGATCTTTCAATTAGCATTTTCAAGTGAGAAAGAGCGTGAGAACACTCTGGAAAGAATTGAAAATTGGCAGGATAGTCAACATGTGAGCATTGATTGGCAAAAGTGGCAGCAGGATTACAGAGATCACATTGATTTAATTAAAATGCTTCAACTTGTTCCAGGTATTGGGGCAGTTGTGGGTGCTTATGCTAATTACCATTTGTTAGACCTACTAGGGGAAACTGCGATTCAGTGCTTTCGATTACGTTTACTGAAGAATTAAAGGTCATTGCCGTTTTGAAAAACATGTGAAGAGGATTGTATTTTGATTTAGCTTAAAAGGTAAATCAAAATACAAAAAACAAGAGCACCGCAAAATATAGCGGTGCTCTTTAAATTAGGCAGGCTGTTTTCGTAAAGATTGTTGCTTTGCATAAATATCCCAAGAGCCTGATTTTTACCTTAATATCTAGTTACTACTATACATATAGAGAGTTGCTCTTTTCTAATCCAACCTCAATTTGCTTCGAAAAATGGTTATACACCAGAATAATTGTACGAAAAGCGGAAAAGGTTTTAGAAAAGAGCCTTAACTTATTTTACACTTTCCAATACTGAATTCTCCTGTTGATAGGCAATCGAAACGCGAGTTAAAGCTTTTGCAGCAATAAGCATGGCATTTTCGTCAAAATCAAATCTTGGATGGTGATGTGGATAGGGATGAGTTACATGCTGCTCTTTTGCACCAGTGAAGAAAAATGTTCCTTTCACATGTTGCAGGTAGTATGCGAAGTCCTCTCCACCCATTTGTGGTTCTGTTTCTTTGATGTTATTCACACCCGGAACCTCACTGGCAATCTTAACGAGCAGTTCTGTTTCATCCTTATGGTTCACGACAGCAGGATAGCCCCGGTCATAAAGATAGTCATAGTCTGCATCTGAAGTAAGACACGTCCCTTTTAGTACTTTCTCAATATCCATTTCAATTTGTTCTCGAACATTTTCATTGAACGTTCGCACTGTACCAATTAATTTGGCGGAATCTGCAATTACATTGAAGGCATTTTTTGCTTCAAAGTTACCGACAGAAATAACAGCAGAGTCAATAGGGTTTACTCGACGACTTACGATTTGTTGAAGATTCATAATGAACTGTGATGCAATGACAACTGAGTCTTTCGTTTTATGAGGCTGGGCACCATGTCCGCCAGAACCTTTAATTGTGACTTCAAACCGATCTGCAGCTGCCATGATAGGACCAGTTCGATACTGGATTGTACCTGTTGGTTCAGTAGCCCAAAGGTGAGTCCCAAATATAACATCAACCCCATCTAAACATCCATCTTTAATCATTGATGCAGCTCCACCTGGTGCATATTCTTCTGCGTGCTGATGAATTAAAACAAAGTTACCGTGTAATTCATCTTTTAGTAGATGAAGAACTTCACCTAGTACAAGAAGCGTGGCAGTATGGCCATCGTGACCACAAGCATGCATAACTCCAGGAACTTTAGATTTATAGGGTACATTTTTTTCGTCATCAATTGGGAGTGCATCAAAATCTGCACGAAGAGCTACTGTTGGACCCGGCTTCCCACCTTTAATGGTAGCAACAACTCCATTTCCTCCAACTTCAGTCCGTACATCCACTCCTAAATTTTTATAAAAATTAGCAATATATCTTGCTGTTTGTACTTCCTGAAATGATAACTCAGGGTGCATATGCAAATGTCGTCTAATCTCTACCATTTTAGGATATCTTTCATCAAGTGTCGCATAAATTTGACTCAGCATAATTTGCCTCCTATTGCAATCTGAATTTTTAGAAATCTATGTTGATTATAGCACGTTTATGTTAAATATAGAGGATTATCGTTCAAAATATTAGGCTCTTTTCTACAACTCTGTTCCTTTTTTATACAATTATTCTGAGTGTACAATCAATCTATATGAAAAAAGCCAAATATAAATAATAGATTGGTTGAATCATGATGTTTTATATAATCAAAAAAGGTATCCCTCATTCTGCACGAACCGTCATGATTTGTATCCAATGACTCGGTAATAGACAAGTCTTTTACATAAAGTAATAGGCAAATGTTATTTATTTCGATACTATTAACTTGATAAAATATAGGAGGGCAAATATGCAGGTACAAACGAAGACAACTAGAAATAGAAACAAAACTTTCAGCATGCCAATCATAGCGACAGGTTCGCTCATACTCTTTTTTATTTTTGCATATTTTATGGAAACAGAGAAGAGCCTTGCATTGGATATGAAAATCAGTAGTTTAGCAGAAGAGTATATTACAGGTGGAGTATATGAATGGATTTCTTTTTTTACTAATTTAGGTTCAAAGTCGGTTGTAATTGGTATTGCTCTTTTTACATTAATCCTCATGTGGTGGAAAACTCGAGATTACATTGGACTTATCACAGTAGCGGGAGTATTAATCGGAAGCGACCAGCTATACAAAATATTAAAGGCGGTTTATGAAAGAGAACGACCCATCTATGAACCTTCTATTGACGCAGTTGGTTATAGCTTTCCTAGTGGACATGCTACAGTCTCGATGTCTCTTTATGGAATCATCATATTCTTTGTCTGGAAGTATATGAAGAAATCCTCCTTCAAAACAGCTGCTCTTATTGCTCTAGGCTCGTATATATTCATTATGGGTATGAGCAGAGTGTTATTACGGGCTCATTATTTGACAGATGTACTAGCAGGTTTTGCTGTTGCATTCACGTATGTAACAATCTGGATTTTACTATATTCGTTCGTAACGAACATCTTTCTAATAAAAAGAAGTCAAAAGAATATACCAATGTAATAAGCACTCCAATCGGGTGCTTTTTTTTATTAGGCTGTTATCGGTAAAGGTTATTATTATTTTGAACAGATTATGAATAGATTTAAGACTCTAAATTGGATTTTCAGTACATCTGTTTAGTAAGATAAAGAAAATCAATGTGTTATGGAGGAGAGAGTATGGAGATTGGAATAAGTACGTTTGTTGAAACAACACCAGATGTACATACTGGGAAGGTTGTTAGTCATGCTGAACGTATTCGTGAAGTAGTAGAGGAAATTATAGTGGCAGATCAAGTTGGTTTGGATGTATTTGGTGTTGGTGAACATCACCGTGAAGATTTTGCGGCATCATCTCCAGCAGTGATTTTAGCAGCAGCAGCACCCCAAACAAAGCATATTCGGTTAACTAGTGCAGTGACTGTATTATCATCGGCAGACCCTGTCCGAGTTTATCAAGATTTTGCAACGTTAGATGGCATTTCGAATGGAAGAGCTGAAATAATGGCAGGTAGAGGTTCCTTCATTGAATCATTTCCACTATTTGGTTATGATTTACGTGATTACGATGAATTGTTTGAAGAGAAGTTAGATTTGTTATTAAAAATTACACAATCAGAAAACGTATCATGGAAGGGAAAGTTTCGTCCAGAAATTAAGGATAGAGGCATTTACCCTAGACCCGTACAGGAGCCTCTGCCGGTCTGGATTGGTAGTGGAGGAAACTCTGAATCGGTCGTTCGTGCAGGATTACTCGGTTTACCATTAGTATTAGCCATTATAGGTGGGCGCCCAACTCAATTTGCGCCATTAGTTCAGCTATATAAAAATGCTGCAGCACATGCAGGTCATAATCCAGAGATATTACCCGTTGCATCGCATTCACATGGATTCATTGCTGAAACAACCGAGTTAGCAGCAGATATATTTTTCCCTTCTACACAGCAAGTGATGAATAAATTAGGAAAAGAACGAGGATGGGGACCATATACAAGAGCTAGTTTTGATGATGCACGAAGCTTTGAAGGTGCCTTATACGTCGGTGACCCTAAAACAGTTGCAGATAAAATTATACATCTCCGAAAGAATGTCGGTGTCACACGATTCATGCTACATGTACCAGTAGGGTCTATGCCACATGAAGATGTATTGAAAACGATTGAATTACTAGGAAAAGAAGTAGCTCCAATTGTTCGAGAAGAAGTGAAGAATTGGGAAAAAGAAGAAGCAGACAATAAGTAATAAGGCTGTTTTTGTATAGATTGTTGCTTTGCGTAAAAATCCCAAAAGCCGGATTTTTACCTTAGTATCTAGATAATTCAATACAGAAAGAAAGTTGCTCTTTTCTAATTCTACCTCGTTTTGCTTCTAAAACTGGTTGTACACACAGAATAAGTGTACTAAAAGCAACAAAGTTTTAGAAAAGAGCCTTAATATAAAAGCGAATGAACCTAGTGGTCATTCGCTTTTTATTATGATTTTTTCAATAAAAGGAAAATAAAGTACGGTGCCCCTATGATTGCAGTCATAATCCCAGCTGCAATTCCTTCAGGTTCCACTAAATTTCTACCGATTGTGTCAGCAAATAATAAAAGCCAACCACCTATAAGTGTAGCAATAGGAAGGAATAACTGGTTTCTAGGACCCACTAATGTCTTCGCGATATGTGGAGCCATCAGTCCTACAAAGGCTATGCCACCGGTTACCGATACAGCAGCAGCCGCTAAAGCAACAGCTGTGAATAATAATACAAATCTGTCTTTATTAATGGAGATTCCCACCCCAATAGCGGTTGGTTCACTTAAATTTAAGATGTTCAACTTGTTTGCATGATAAAGCGTAAATGGAATTAATAGAACTAGCCAAGGTAAAAGTGCAAGGATAAACGGCCAATCCGTGCCCCATATATTTCCGGCTAACCATTTCGAAATAAAGTCTACTTTTTCACGCTCAGAAGATGAAATTAATACGACCATTGCTCCTGATAAGGCCATGGAAAATCCAACACCAATTAGTATTAAGCGTATAGGCTGTAGACCGAAGCCTTTTTTATAAGAAAACAAAAAGATTAAGCATGCAGTCAGAAGCGCACCAACAAAACCTACAGCAGGAAGTGCATATACAAAAGTACCTACCTCAATTGGGAAATATAAGAAAAAAACTGCAATTGCAACCCCAGTACCTGCATTAATTCCGATGATACCCGGATCAGCTAAATCATTTCGAGTAATTCCTTGTAAGATGGAACCAGAAATAGCTAAGGCCATACCAGCTAAAAGCGTGATGATAATTCTTGGTAAGCGGATAGAATATATAACAAATTCTTCCTTGAATGTACCATTTCCAAATAAGGTAGGTAAAATTCTATCAAACGTAACAGAAGAATAGCCAAGCCCCATACTAATAACTGACGTTACTAGTATTAAAGCAAAGAGACTGAGTAATAATATTCGCTGTTTCTTCACTAGTTTTGAATGTATCATGATAACACCTTCCCTCCTTTATGAACAATAAATAGAAAGAAGGGCAATCCAATAATGGCAACAATTGCGGGAACAGGGGTTTCAAACGGTGCATTTAGGTTACGGCCGAGTGTGTCGGCAAATAACATAAATATAGCCCCTGCAACTGCTGACATAGGTAGCACGAACCGATAATCTGTGCCGACAATAGCACGAACAATATGTGGAATCATCAGTCCAATAAAGGCAAGGTTACCAACTAGAGCGACAGATGCCCCAGCTAACAGTATGACAATCACAAACAAAGCAAATTTTATAGCCGTAATGTTTTGTCCTAACCCAATTGCAACTTCTTCATCAAGGCTTAAGATTGTAAGTTGTCTTGATAGAAATATGGAAATGACCATCCCAATAATGACAAAGGGTGCAATCACTTGTAACTGACCCCACGTTGTCCCGATAATACCTCCAGCACTCCACATTGAAACGTCCTTAGAAATGTTGAAATAAAGACCAACACCATCGGCAATCGCATATAAAAATGCAGAAACAGCAGCCCCGGCAAGGACGATACGCAGGGGAGAAAAACCGCCTTTTTTGGCTGAGCCAATACTGACAACAATGATGGTACCAATTCCGGCACCTATGAAACAAGCAATCATGATGGCAAAGTAATTAGCAGAAGGAACTAAAGCAATCGTAACAGCAAGAGCAGCATTTGCCCCTGCTGTTAGTCCTAAAATACTTGGATCCGCCAAAGGATTTCTCGTTATTCCCTGCATGATTGCTCCAGCTACTGATAAGCCGGCACCAACAAGTACCGCGGCAACTACTCTCGGAAGTCTGATTTCTCTGAGCATTACGATCGTATCCGTCTTTACCGTAGAGGTAAGAGCAAGCCATACTTCCTTTACTTCTGTGTCAGCTGCTCCAAAAATTAAAGAAATAAAAAACGTAACCAATAACAATATAAGTCCTAGGACAAGCTTTAAACTAAATGATAAGCGATTATGCTGCATGTTTATCTATCCTTTTTAAATAATAGACTCTTTTCTAAAACTTTGATGCTTTTCGTACAATTATTCTGGGTGTACAACCAGTTATAGAGACAAATTGAGGTTGGATTAGAAAAGAGCAACTCTCTTTATGTATAGAATATCTAATTACTAAGGTAAAAATCCGGCTTCCTGAGACTTTTATTCATAGGAACGATCTATACGAAAATAGCCAAATAATAAGAGGAATTCTTAAGAATTAAGAACTCCTCTTTATAATATTAGTTCCCAAGAAATGAATCTTCAAAGAACTCAAGTTGATATTCTAGTGTAATCGGATCATTAAAGTAGAATTCTTTTGAATTTGCTACAAATACTCGGTTATTTTTTACTGCCGGAATGTTTTTGAATGTTTCAGACTCCATGAATGAAGTTTCGGTTTCTTCAGCTTTACTTACAATTAAGTAATCACCTGCAAATTCTGGGAGCACTTCTAAGGATAGAGTGTAATATCCAGGCTCTAAAGCAGTTTCTTTTACTTTTTCAGGCATATTCAGCTTCATTTCTTGATACAAAATCTCTGTTCCACGCGCCCAGTTATCACCGAATACATATAATTCTTTATTAAAGTTTTCAATTACGGATACTGTAGCATCTTCACCAATCTTAGCTTTAATTTCTTCACCAGATTCTTGAGCACGTTTTTTAAAGTCATTGATCCAGTCTTGCGCTTCTTGTTCCTTATTTAATAGCTTACCAATTTCTAAGTGCTGTGTTAAGTAATCAAGCTTACCATACGTAAATGTAACGACTGGAGCAAGTTCCTTCAATTTATCTACATTTTTGATTGTGGAAAGACCGATAATTAAATCAGGCTCAAGTTCAATAATTTTTTCTAAGTTTTCGTCTGTCACTTCTTCGACGCCTTCTAGCTCATAGCGAGGATTATTCTTAGACCAAGCATCAACACCAACAAGGGGAACATCCAGTGCTAAAACATTTCCAGCATACGTTGATAGTACAACTACACGCTTAGGATCAGCAGGTACTTCAACTGGGCCGTTTTCTGATTCATATGTAATGGTTTCTGAAGCTTTCGTCTTTTCATTTTCACCTTTTGTTTCTGCAGGTTCGTCCTTATTCGTCCCACATGCTGCAAGACTAAGTAGTAACGTAAGCAGTAGTATTGGCATTAGTAGTTTTTTCATTTCCATTCTCTCCTTTAAGTAGATGATAGGTTACACACATTGGCGTGTTCGTTGTAGGATCCTTCCCAATTAATGCATCAATTTGAAAGACTTCCTTTAATACTTCATTTGTAATAACATCTTCGGGACTTCCAGCTTTCACGATTTGTCCATATTTCATTGCAATAATATAGTCAGCAAATCTGGCGGCTTGGTTTAAGTCATGAAGAACCATCACAATTGTTCGTTCTTGCTCTTTATTTAATTTCTTTAATAACTCTAATATTTCTAATTGATGTGCCATATCAAGGTATGTGGTCGGTTCATCTAGAAATATCATGGGTGTTTCTTGAGCCAGTGCCATAGCAATCCATACACGCTGCCTTTGACCACCGGAAAGTGCATCAATTGGATGATGTTTAAAGAAGGATGTTCCCGTAACATCTAGGGCCCAATTAATAGCATCCAAGTCATTAGCTGTTAATCTGCCAAATCCCTTTTGATAGGGAAAACGTCCGTAAGACACAAGCTCTCCTACTGTTAAACCACTTGAGCTCTCTTGGCTTTGAGGGAGAATGGCCATTTTTTTTGCAAGTTCTTTTGTACTTTGCTTTGTAATACTTTCTCCATCCAAAATAATAGTACCGGACTGTTGTGGAATAATTCTCGTCATAGCTTTTAATAATGTTGATTTACCACAACCGTTGGATCCAATAATTGTTGTTATTTTTTTATCTGGTATTTCAATCGATAAATCTTTTACAATAAGCCGATCTCCATAACTGATGTTTAACTGCTCTGTAATAAGGCGCACCATATTTTTTTATAGCCTCCAATGGAAAATATAACCGATATTGAAAATCATTATCAGTTACTGTACAATGTAACTATAATTGTTATGAATATTTATTGTCAATGCTTTTTTTAGTATATGTAAAATCATGTTTTATACTAGTATTTTTGAGGTGAAGGGCGATGACGGATATAGAAATCTTCGATGTAACCATAATTGGTGGTGGTCCTGCTGGCTTATACTCTGCTTTTTATAGTGGACTTAGAGAATTGAAAACAAAGATTATAGAATTCCAACCACAACTTGGCGGAAAAATTCATATTTACCCAGAAAAGATGATATGGGATGTAGGTGGTCAAACACCAATCTCAGGTGCTGATCTAATTAACCAATTAACGCAACAAGGATTAACATTTAATCCAACCGTTGTGTTGAACGAGAGAGTAACCAGTATTTCTAAAGATGAAGAAGGATTATTTAGGTTAAAGACAACTACAGGTCAGGAGCACGTTTCAAAAACAGTGATTGTTGCAGTTGGGAGTGGAATCTTAAAGCCTCAAAGGTTACATATAGAAGGTGCTGAGCGATTTGAAGTCTCGAATCTTCATTATACAGTTAAATCTCTAAAGTACTTTAAAGACAGAACGATTATTATTTCAGGTGGTGGAAATACTGCAATTGATTGGGCAAATGAACTAGTGCCGATAGCTAAGGAGGTTTACGTCACTCATCGTAAGCCATCATTCTCAGGCCATGAGGCTCAAATTACACAACTAGTAAATAGTTCTGCACATTGTCTGTTGAATACGACAATTACAAAGTTAATGGCAGGCAGCAGTCATGAGACAATTGATAAAGTGGAATTAACACATCAACAAACTGGAGAGGTGCAGTATATACCTGTTGATGATGTCATTATTAATCATGGCTTTGAACAAGATTCTACCTTATTAAATAATAGTTTGATTGACATTAACCTTGTGGATGAATTTTATATAGAAGGTAATTCATTTAGTGAATCATCTGTTGAAGGGTTATATGCAGCAGGAGATATTATTAAATATGAAGGAAAGATAAACTTAATTGCAGGTACGTTTCAAGATTCAGCAAATGCAGTGAACAAGGCAAAGCAGTTTATAGAACCAGAAGCAACTGAATATGGAATGGTATCCTCACATAATGAAGTATTTAAACAGAGAAACCGTGAATTAATAAAGAAAATGTTATAGTAAAAATAGAATAAGACTGTAGACAAACTCTATTATTTCGAGTTGTCTGCAGTCTTATTCTATTTTTATTCATATCTTTAAACAAGAGGATAAATGGAAAGAGAAATTAATTACCACTTCAAGTTTGGTTCAAGATGATGGGCAGGATCATGTTCATCTAAAGGATATCATTTCAATTTGATCTCTTTGTATAATATTATGTCTCGTTAGCATTATGTCAGCTAAATTAAGAAGATATCATAGAACAGAATGATTTTAAAAACCGATTGAAGTGGAATGGCACTCGACTCCTGCGGGAGCAGTGGGACATATGACAAAGTGTACTTTCTTTGTCTCAGGTGAGACCCCGCAGGCGGAACGGCGAGGAGGCTCACCGCCCACCCCGCGGTATCCGGCGAGTGCCATGGAGCGAAAATCACCTTGTCTTACAGATGAATTTTATCCAATACATTTGGTATTTGTTCAATGCGTTATTGATTTATGAACTTCCTTTTTTCACCCAATCCGCAACTGTAATAACTCGCTTTGTTTGATGAATAATAGCTGCTTTATAAGCTTCTTTATCCCCAACAATTTCATTATTCCCATCAACAGAAACACTTGTGCCATAAGGATTTCCTCCTGCAGCAAATAAAGAAGGATCTGTATAGCCAGGTGCAACAACAATAGCACCCCAATGATACATCGTAGTATATAAATTTAATATGGTAGCTTCTTGTCCACCATGTGAATTTTGTGCAGATGTCATAGCACTGACAACCTTATTCACTGTTTTCCCTTGAGCCCATATTCCACCTGTCGTATCTAAGAACTGTTTCATTTGAGAAGCAATATTACCAAAACGTGTTGGTGTGCTGAAAATAATAGCATCTGCTTCCACAATATTTTCAGGTGTTACAACAGGAACATCTTTTGTCTGCTCTAAGTGTGACTTCCAAGCAGGGTTACCATCAATCACGCTTTGAGGAGCTAATTCAGGCACACGATAAATGGTCACTTCTGCACCAACCTCTTTAGCTCCCTCAGCAGCCCATTGTGCCAGTTGGTAGTTCGTGCCTGTCGTACTATAATATACTATTGCCAGTTTTACGGTCATGATTACAGCCTCCATTTATGTATTTATTCCTTCTTACTATTTCCATTATATTTTTCGTATATACTCTGTGGTTTCTATTCGAAAAGCAGTGTTGCCCTAGTCCAAACATAATGGAGCAAACAAATGCAGAAGAATGATTATGAAAAACTTTATAAAGACGATTAAAAATAGCGAATACCCTCTAAAGGTGTATTCGCTATCTAATAATTTATAGAAAATTTTCTTCCGCAAAAGCTTGTTGATCTTAATAACGCTAGTAGCATGTTTTTCTTTGCGAATAAATCTATATTAAAAACATCGCCACAATTGTTGTTACAACCAATCCAATTGTAACAGGTAGTAAATTTCTTCTAGCAAGTTCAAATGGGTCAACACCGCAAATAGCTGCTGCTGGGATTAGAGCCCAAGGAACTAAAGTTCCTCCACCAACCCAAATACCAGCAATTTGGCCAAGTGCGGTTAAAGTAGCTGCACCTGCACCGATAGCCGTTGAGAATAATTGAGCGATTGATCCAGCTAACGAAATTCCAGAAAAACCTGAACCATCTAAACCAGTAATGGCTCCTACTCCAGTTAATGTTATCGCTCCAACTTGTGCGTTTAGTGGCACGACTGAGGCTAATCCTACACCTAAATCGTTTACAATCCCTTGTGAGCTGGAAGGTAAATATTCACCGATGATTTTAATAAACGCTCCATCTCCTAGGTAGAAGAAAGCGGCAATCGGAATAACTGCACCAAAGACTTTAAAACCGAATTGAAACCCTTCAATTAAATAACTTGTCGTTTTCTCCAGCCCCTTATTTTTGTGAGCTAGGAGCGCAATTACTATTAAAATGAAAATGGAGGTTCCACCAATAAGTGCAGTTGCATCTCCACCTTGCAGTTTAAACAGCACCATCGCAATTAAATCTAAGATAAACAAAATCGGGATAAGAATTGAAATAAACTTCTTTGATCCGAGTGAAAGCAAGCTCTTATCGATTTCCTCTTCCTTAATAAATTCATTATTAGCGACAGTTACGCCTGTACCCGCTGTTAGCTTTCCGTTTTTCATATCACGTTTAATGAAATAAAATGCTGTGACAGTTGTCACAACCCCCATGACGATGACTAACGGAATACTGGCAGTTACAACCTCACTTACTCCAAGACCTGCTGCATCTGCTGTTAGTTTTGGGGCTGCCTGAATGACAAAGTCACCTGATAGGGCGATACCATGACCGAATAAGTTCATCGCCATAGCTACTCCGAGCGTCATCAAAGGATTCTTTATTTAGTTTAATACAAACTCTTTAATTTCAACCTTTGGAGTTCTCCCAGGAGCTCTTACATAATCCTTTGGAACATCGATGACGATCTTATCAAATAATTCGTTAATGAATTCTTTCTTCTCAAATTCATTGGCGCTCTTCCACAAATCAGGGATACCATTAATCAAACTGATTATAGAATCCTTATCGAAATGCACCTGACTTTTTGATAGTTCCTCCAATTGCTCTTTGATTAATATTTCCTTCCGAGTATCCTCTTTAGTCATCTCTAAATATTCATCTTGAGACATTACATTATTACCGAGAGCCATTAACCATGTCTTTTTCCGTTGCTTAATGGCAGTGAGCTCCTTCTCAAGTTCCTCTATTAGTTCAGAGTTATCCTGGAATTCAACATTATCATGCTCAAAGTTTTGAATAAGCTGAATGAATTTATCTGGATCAGTAGGGGAGAATGAGTTTAAGAATTCTTCTGTTAATACTGATTCATTGATTATTGGTAAATCACAACTTGCATTGTTTTTCTTATTAATACATAGATAATGTTTGGTGCCTTTTGCTTTTCTATTCCACCCGGACAGAGAGGATCCGCATCGAGCGCATCGTAAAACTCCACTAAATGGGAAGGGAGAGGTAGCCTTTTTCCCTTCAATAGTTCTAACGTTTCGAAGCTGCTGCACCTTCTCGAATATTTCCTCATCTATAATCGCTTCATGTGTGGGTATATCCGATACAATTTCATCTAGTTTAGAATTTTTGGCCCAGCGTAACTTTCCACTGTATACAGGATTATCTAACATCCTGCTAATAGTACGGATACCCTTATTCACATTAAATTGTTGTAGGTAAAGCGAGATCTGTCTCATACCCTTACCATCCATGTAAAGCCTGAATACCTCTTTAACTAACCGTGATTCCTTCTTATCAATTACTAATTGACCATCCTTAATTCTATATCCAAATGGGGCTCGTCCACCGTTACGCTCTCCTAGAGTGGCTTTTTTGGCCATATTCTCAACAACCCGTTCTGAGATAGTATCTCTTTCCCATTCAGCCATTGCACCAACTAATGTGATAAAGAACCGGCCCATTGCAGTGGTTGTATCAAACACTTCAGTTACACTTTTTATTTTCACGTTGTTATCTTCAAATAGATGAAGAAGATCATGAAGACTTTTTACACTTCGAATTAAACGATCCAATTTATAAAAAACAACCACATCGAATTTCTTTTCTGTGGCGTCTTTCATCAGTCTTTGTATTTCTGGTCTGTTTAAATTTTTAGCACTGTAACCGTCATCTATATAAAAATCGTGAAGCTCCCAACCTTGGGACTCCACAAACTTTAATGTTCTATCTTTTTGCGAGGCAATACTGTAACCCTCTTTAGCTTGTTCATCTGTTGAAACACGGATGTATAATGCTGCCTTCATAACTAACTTCTCCTTTCAAAACAGGAAAAGTACACATTGGTGTGTACTTTTAAGGTTCAAATATAACTTGTATTACTTTCCCGATGATTCTAGCGCTCTTATTATTAAGTGGTATAGGAGCATAGTTTTGGTTTGTGGAAATTAACCAAATGGATCCATCATCATATCGTTTTACCTTTTTTAGGGTTGCATTATCTCCATCCACATTTACTACAGCTATTTCACCATTTTCAACTTCAGGTTGAATTTTTACAACAACCTTATCGCCTTCATAAATCCTACTTCCAGTCATTGAATCACCCTTCACGATTAATATGAATAGGTCGCCTTCTTTAAAATTCCCGGGATTAGGGATGTTTATATAATCAAGAATGTGTTCTTCTGCTAAGATAGGTTGGCCTGCCGCGATGAACCCAAGAACAGGTATATTTAAAACTGATGTAACAGTTTTAAGTTCACTTTTTGCATTGGAATATATAACTTCATTTTCTTTAATGTAGTTATATTTATTAGCATCTTCTTCAAAAATGTTTAACAAACCAATTTTGAACTCTATACTCTCCCTTTCTAGAGCTTCCTTAAACAACTCAATATCTTTATATACCTCTATGCGCTGGGTTTCTTCAGATACATCAGAAACAAGTGCATGAGCTAACATCTTCTTTTGAAGCCTTACTAAAGTAGGGTTATCAATAAAATCAAAAGTTAATCGTACTCCCATTCTCGCCTCTAAATAGCCAGTTATAAAACCATCTATATATGGAATAGTTAAATCTTCATCTGAATTGACAATTTTTTGTTGAATGATTAAAGGTAATTTTGTAATTAACCCTTCTGGTGTGATATTGGGATCGTCTGTATTTCCTAGAATGTAATCAGTGGATACTCCTAAAACGTTTGAAAGTGAAATAACATCATCATAATCAGGAAAAGAATACTCCCTTTCCCAATTTGAAACAACCTGAGCAGAAACATTCACTCTTACTGCTAGTTCTTTTTGAGTGAGTCCATTTTGTTTCCTTAAACTTTTAATTCTCTCTCCAATTTTTATTTCCATAAGGAATCATCCTTTATAACGGTTTCTGATGTTCTAATTCTAACAATTCCTGATATAACATTCAGTATTTATGTAATAAAGTAACGATAAAGTGGAATGTTTTTAAAGTTTCTGTTGACACTAACGATAAGTGTTAGTTATATTAGTAACAAAAGGTGTTAGTTTCGAATGGAGGTGGTCAAAATAGTACATTTAAATGTTGAAAAGATTAGAAAGTCAAAGGGTATCACAAAAACACATATGGCAAAGAAGCTTGGCCTAACTATACAGGGGTACAGTCAGATTACAAGCGGAAATGTAAGGCTAGATGTAGAACGATTAAAAGTTATTGCTCAGATAATGAGTGTAGATCCAGCTATTTTTTTTAACGATGAACTAACGGATTCTGTTATAAATGATTTTGAATCTAAATTAGCTTCGTATTAGTTTTCCCTACTTCTTTAAAACATAAGAGACAACCATAAATTCATACATTTGGAAGAAGGAGGCGATCATGGATGAAGATTGAAATTCCATCTGAGAAATTAGCAGCTGCGGTTAATAAACATTTGATGCCAGGATTGCTAAGAAGGCTTAGAGAGGAAGAAAAGAAAAAGAAAGAGGAAGCTAAAGGAGCTTGAGCATTAGCTCACTTCTTTTTAAGAACAAATTGGACAGGCTGCGCGACATTATAAATCGCTTCGTATTATAACTTGAGGGAGGTGAGGTAGTGGAGAAGGACTTGAGGTACAATATCGCATTTTACATATTGCTTCTGGTCACATTTGGAACATTTTATGGATTAGCAATTTTTATAAATAACTAGATTACAAGATAAGGAGAGAGTTTATGGAGTTAAAAGTGATTAATCAAGATGGACAATTATTAGTAGATAGTCGTGAAGTAGCTGAGATGGTGGCAAAGCAGCACAAAGATCTATTAGAAACAATTAGAGGTTATATAGAGCATTTGATAAGCGGAAAATTCCGCCCAACTGATTTCTTTATTTTGAGTAATTACCAAGATAGTCTTAATCGAACTAAACCAAGATACCTAATTACTCGTAAAGGGTGCGACATGGTTGCGAATAAGATGACTGGTGAAAAAGGTGTCCTCTTTACAGCTACATATGTTACTCGATTCGAAGAAATGGAGAATCAGTTAAAAGAAGGACCTAAATCAGAAATTGAACTAATTGCAATGATTGCTCAAAAGATGGTTGAGAAAGAACGTAGAGATAAAGAACGAGATGAAAAGCTCGTAGCAATTGAGCAAGGAGTGAATACTTTGACAACAGGTTTAACGGCAGTTCCAGATCACAAGAAGGTCGTTGATACGGTTAATGAGTATGCACGCTATGCGAGACTTGGACACGATGAAGTTTACAAACATATCTATTCGATAATGAAAGCTCAACACGGAATTGATATACCGGCAAGAGTTGAGAATGAACGTAGAAAAGTTAATGCGGCTTACTTCGAAAAGAAAGGTAAATTGTATGCTGAATCAACGTTAAAGAGCAAAGTGAACGGTATTGATGTAATGGTTCGTTTAGGTGTATTGGACAAATTTAATAGAATACTAATTGGCCTGTTAGCAAAGGCAAAGGGTATTCCATCATGAGACTACATAACAGAGGAACCAAAAGCGAGTATCTAGGATTGTTAGTCTATGAGGCTCTTTTAGTACAAGAGATTGAGATTCATAGTCGGAAACGAGGATATGAAGGTGAAGTAGCAGCTCTGAAGTTAGATAAGGAAGAAGTATCGATAAAACGCAAAAGGTTAGCATTGGTACTTAAAAATAAAAGAGCAGCTGATGCTGGAACATCAACTGCTGCGCAATACAAAACATTATAGATGTATCTTCATTTTACATTAAATGCGAATTTTTGCAACTGGATAGGCTGGTGCCTATCTTTGGGAGATATGAGGTTACTGGTTCCCAAACCCCTTTGACAGTAGCTTCATGCTTCCAAAGATGTGCGCCACACATCAAAACTTATATTTCTATCTTATGTAGGAAGGAGGACAAGTATGACAAGAAATTCTGTAGAAAATCCGATGTTGTTAAAAGTGCCTGAAGAAGGAAGACATTTTGCAATTGATGCAGTAGGTACTGAAATTCATTATGGTGATACGTTTTATCTGATTAATGATGAATTGGTTCATGAAGACAACTTAGAGGATTTTGTTATTGAGTTCCTAGGAGCAAAAGTAAAAGTAGCTGGGGAAGAATAAAGGACCTGCTTGGCAGAGCAGATCCTCATCAGGTGATCCATGTATATAACCTAATTACATATTACTTGAATCACCTCAATTTATCAATTGGAGGTAGGAAATGAATATTAGATTCAGGCACATCGTATTGGAGAATTTTAAGAATCACAAATCATTAGAAGTGCAGTTTGAAGACCTTACAAATATTGCAGGTCGGAATGGTGCTGGTAAGTCATCCATAGGTGATGCAATAACGTGGATATTATTCGGAACAGATGTAATGGGTTTCAGTAAGTTTGACCCTAAGCCATCGACTGATCAAGAGGCAGAAACAGTTGTGAGATTACTTATTTCAATTGATGGAGTAGACATTCTCCTGGGACGGTCTCAAAAGAAAACAGCTAAGTATTACATAAATGAGGTGCCGGAAAAGGCAACCAAGTTTAATGAGTTAGTTTCACAGTATTTCAATAAGGATTTATTCCTTTCACTGTTCAACCCAATCTATTTCTCAAGTCAGAGTTGGCAGGACCAAAGAAGTTTACTTCTGAGTTATGTGCGCGAACCATTAAACAAAGAGGTACTCGAGCAACTAACAACTTATAAAGCTAAAGAGCTTGAGCCACTTCTAAAAAAATACTCACTTGATGACATTGAAAAGATTCATCGTGATTCATTCAATAAAAGTGATAAGGCTTTCGAAAGAGCATCTGAACGAGTAATTACTCTCCAGGAGCAGTTAGAAAAGGTGCAGATTGAAAAACTCGATGTAGAGGAAGTAAACAAGCAAATCGAACAACTGATAAAGCAGCGTGATGAACTTGATGAACAGAATCATATTCGATATGAGGCAAACAACAAACGTCATCGAATAGAAGCACAGTTGGAGCAAATTAAAGCAAATATCATGAAGCAAAAATCAGTTGTTGAATCTTCCTTAAAAGAAGTAATAAAAGATACGTGTTCAACTTGTGGACAACCTCTTGATGAAGAATCGATTAAGAAGGTTGAAGAGAAGAAAAAAGAACGAACAGCAGTAGAGGTTGAGAAAGGCAAGCAAATGGTTGCAGCTAAGAAGGGACTAGAAGAAGAACTTAGTGAGCTACCTGGTCATTATGAAATTAATCGTGAGGAGTTACTTAAACTTGATGATCAAGTTATGGAGTTGAAGTCAAAGTTATATCCACTCTCCCAACGCAAGCAACTTGAAACAGAGCTCAATGATGCTAAGGAAAACGCTCAAACATTAAGAAAAGCCAAGTTAGATTCACAAAGCATTATCGATTCCATTAAGGATTTCAAGGCTAAGAGATCTGAATTAATGGTTAAGAAAGTTGATGACCTTTTCACTACAATCTCAGTAAGACTTTATGAACAACTAAAGAATGGTGAAGAGAAAGCAACATTTGAAATTGAATGGAATGGCCGTCCATACAGTAAGTTGTCCACAGCCGAAAGAATAAAATGTGGATTAGAACTAATTGAAGTGTTGAGTAAGCAATCTGATGTTGTTGCTCCTACGTTCGTTGATAATGCAGAAAGCATTCTTCATTTCACTGCACCTGTTGGACAATTGATTGTAGCTAGAGTAGTAGATTCAGAGTTAACTATAAAAACAGATTCATTGAAGGAGGAAAAAGTAAATGAGTAAAAATCAATTAGCGACAATTAACAGTGACCAATTCGAAGGGTATTTCACACCTAAGGAATTAGAAATTGTAACAAATAGCATTGCAAAGAATGCTACAAACGAAGAACTGGCTTTATTCATTCAGATTTGCAAAAACAATGGTCTAGATCCATTCAAGAATCACATTTACTTCATCAAGTACGGCAGCCAAATGAGTATCCAGGTATCAGTTGAAGGTATTCAATACCTAGCTCAACAACGTGAAGACTACAGAGGTATTACGACTCAGTTAGTTCATGAAAATGATGACTTCGAAGTAGATGTTGATACTGAGACTCAGGAGTTGAAAATCACAAAGCATTCCATTAAGTTTCCTCGTGGCGCAGTTGCAGCTGCCTATGCAATTGCAAGACGTGAAGGGTTTCCAGATAAGGTAGTCATCATTGAAGCAGAAGAAGTAGAGCACTTACGAAGTAAACAGGGTAGCCAGTGGAAAACATACTTTAACGATATGTTCAAGAAGCATGCATTAAAGAGAGCGTTAAAAATGCAATTCGGTATCGAAGTAGATGATCAAGAGTCACAAGAGTCTTATGAATATGAGCCACGTCAACGGGTGGACATTACACCTAATAACGGTGTTGAAGTTGCACAAGGAGAAATAATTGATTCAGAACAAGAGCTTGAGAATAAGTGGGCTGAGATTAATAAAAAGGCTACGGCAAAAGGCATCTCAAGAACTGACCTAAAGGGAATCATTAAGAAGAATTTTGACAAAGCAGCTAAAGAATTAACTCTTCAACAAGTAGTTGGTCTTTCAAAGATTATCGATATGCAGCCTGAAGTAGTCGAAGACAACCAGGAAGAAATCGACTTTAGTCAATACGAGCAATAAACATGAACAATGTTCCATTTAAAGTATTACTTCCTATGAAAATATGGAACTTGAAAGAGAGTGATCCAGAGCGATTCCCTAAAGGGGTCCTCTGGTACATGAAACGATATCCACACTATAAGGTGTTGAAGGTAGTTGATGGTTTTGCCATCTGTGAAAAGAAAGATACAAAGATGTTTTAAAGGAGGTGTTGGGCTTGGCGGATGTTCAACCGGAAAAGGGCTTTACAAGGATTGCACATAAAATCTTAGAAGAGACGATGAAACTGAAGCTAAGTCCAACTCAACACAAAATTATATTAGCTGTTTGGAGGTATACCTACGGTTTTAGTCGGAAGTCACATGAAATGTCATTAACTTTTCTTTCTGATCTAACCCAGGTACATAAACAGCAAATAAAAAACGAGCTAGACAAATTGATTGATAGAAACATAATCAATGTTGTTGGAGAAGCTACAAATAGAAAATCGAGAAAACTATCCTTCAACAAGAACTATGATGAATGGGATTCAGTTGGAGTAAGTGAAATTACTGACTCAAAAAAATCTAGAGTAAGTAAAAACGTTGACTCTAGAGTAAATGATTCTACTGACTCTAGAGTAAGTGAAATCACTGACCAAGATATAAATAACTTAAAGAAAAATATAAAGAAAAAGGATGATGATATGAATAATCCATTTAGTGAATATGAAATGAATTTCGGTTTTCCTTCACAAATGTTAATTCAAGAATTTAATTACTGGATCGATGAAAGTCAGTTCAAAGAGCCTGAAGCAATTATATGCGAGGTTGTTACGAGAGCAAAATTACAATCTCCAAGGAATCCAGCAAAATATGTTACTAAGATTCTCGAAGATTTACATCGAATGGAGCTTTACACATTAGAAGCAGTTAGGCAGCATAATGAAAAGTTCGATTCTAAAGTCAAATCTAATACAGGTAAACATCAAAAACAGAATGAAATTAATTGGGAGAAGTTGTAATGGATAGAAATCGAGTTGTTGATTTGTTTAAGATCATAAAAATGTTCTATGAAAACTTTGAAGTTAGCTCTGAAAAAGTTGATTACTGGCATTCTATTCTAAAAAAACATGATTTTAAAACAGTGGAAGAAAACCTATTACAACATGTAGAAACAAGCGTATATCCACCTAAAATTGCTGAGATTATCAAGAAGAATCATGACGACGGTGGATGGGAAATAAACCATGAACATCTTGCCAAAATGAGAGAGAGAAGAAAGGGTGTTTACGATGACCCAGGCTTTTGAAGCTGAATGCGGATTATTAGGAAGTATTCTAATCGATGAAAGCATCATGAGTGAACTTTCTTTAATGCCTGAGCACTTCGAGGAAGGAAGAAATAAGAAGATATATATTGCTATGAAGGACCTAGTTAGGGACGAGAAAGCCATTGATTTAGTAAATCTAATCTCTCAAATGGGAAGAAAAAGTATCGAGTACATCGGTGGATCATCATACTTCTCACAACTAAAAGAGAATGTTGTTTCGGTTCACTCATTTAAGAACTATGAACGAATAATAATCGATTCTTGGAAAGCTAGATCTGCAAAGAACATCTTAAAAAATGTATATGAGGATCCAAACTTTAAGCCTGACAATTTACAACAAGTTATTAAGCAGCTGAATGAAATTGATGAATCAGGTACTCAAGAAGCATTCAATCTACAAGAATGTCTTGTGGAGATGTATGAATTACCGATTACCGAGGTACCTAAAGGTTATTCGGGTGTCGAGACCGGGTTACATGCTTTAGATGAAATGACCGATGGTTTCCAAGATGAGGATTTAATTATTGTTGGAGCTCGTCCAAGTATGGGAAAAACTGCGTTGTTACTAAACATCGCAGCTAGAGCTGGATATAAAAAGGTAATACCTATTATTTTCTCACTTGAAATGAGTGCAGCAGCATTAGTGAAAAGACTGCTTTGCATGATAGGTAATATAGACGGAGAAAAAGCAAGGAATCCATATCATGACTTCAATGATGATGACAAAAAAGCTTGGACATTTGCAATTGGAATTCTAGAAAGAATGAACCTGCAAATATTCGATAAGCCTGGTCAAACAGTTAACGAAATGAGAGCAAAGGTAAGACAGATAAAAAAGGCTAATCCAGATAGTAAGGTTCTAGTCATGATTGATTACTTAACTTTGATTAAGTCAGAGAATTATCACAACGGTAATACTAACTTACAAGTTTCAGAGATTAGTAATTCCTTAAAGGCGATGGCCAAAGAGTTTAAGAGTCCAGTAGTTTGTTTATCTCAGCTTAGTAGATCAGTAGAGGCTCGAGCAAACAAACGTCCGATGATGAGTGATTTACGTGACTCAGGAAGTATCGAACAAGATGCTGATGTTATTGGATTCCTATACCGCGATGAATATTACAACAAAGATACTGAGAAGAAGGACATTCTTGAAATTAATATCGCTAAGCAGCGTAATGGTCCTACTGGAAAGATAGAGCTTTACTACAACAAAAAAACACAGAAGATAAAGGATCTATATGCTCGTTAAAGATTTGTACAATCAAGCCATTGAACATAAAGCAGACTCCTTATTATTACTCTTAGATTTTCTAATTCTAGAAAAAGGAGTCCTATCGTTTGAAGATGATCAGAGTAAACTCCAACACTTTATGCAGGAAAAGTACAGAGCTTATACAGACAAGCATCTACTGGAATATAAGCAGAAACTTGATGCTGCTAAGAAAGGAGGTTTAATCAATGTCTAATATTCTTGATAAGATTCAGCTAGAAACCAAATGCAAAAAGTGTAAGTCTTCTGGAACAGTAATTGCACATACCGGAAGGATAATCACAATGGGGTGCAATGAGTATGGATGTACCCATGAATGGCAAACACTTTCGCAGATATGTCATAGCTGCAATAAACCAAATGGTTATGCAACCAAAGGATTATGTCGGAGTTGTTACCAAGATAGACCGCTTAAATAACTTATAGATGAGGTGGAGAAATTGAAAAGCCAAAATGCACTTCACCAAGAATTAAAACGTAAGGTCATCTTAGAAAAGTTACTAGAAAAAGGAATTACAAAGAGTCGGGAGGGTCAGGACATTCACGAATGTGATTATGCTGAGTTAAAGCGTGAATGGGTAATGTTCTCTGTCCTGGATATTGATGTGGAAAACAAAGAGAGTGGGTGGTTCTAGAATGGTTGTTAGAAAATACCGTCCTATAGTTAAGGTGCTCAAGGAAAAGAAAGGTATTCCAAGCAAAATATCTGTTTCTGGACACGAATACTCTTTGGTTCACCAAGATCATATTAACGGAAGCAAAGGGAAGAAGGTGAAGAGTAAATGAGGTTTATAGGAATTGACCCATCAACTAAAACAGGTTTTGTTGCATTGGACGAGCATGGAAATGTCCTAAAACAAAAAGAATTAACTGGAGTTGGTTCAGTAGATCCTAAACGAATGATAACTCTAATTGACGAAGTTATGGATTTTATTAGGCCAAATGATTTTATTGTGATTGAAGGGTTTGGGTATGCATCACAACAAGCTGTTCAATTAGGTGGAATCGGTTGGGGAATAAGAACGGGATTAGCAAGGAGAGGTCATTCTTACATTGAAGCTTCGCCAAGCCAGTTAAAGAAGTTCGCCAGTGGAAAAGGAAATATGAAAAAAGATGAACTGGCTGTTCATATATACAAGAATTATGGATTTGAACACTCGAGCGACAACGTGAGGGATGCATATGTTCTAGCTAGGATTGCAGTGGACCTGTTCAAAGTGCAACAGGGTGAAATAATAGCAGCCTACAAAAGAGAACTTGAAGTTATCGGTGCAATCTTAAATCCAAAACCCAAACAAAAGAAAAAAGGAGCGAAAATGAAATGAGCCAAACAGTATTTAATGTATTCTTCAAAATGCAGCAAAAAGATGATAAGAAAGAGGTCCTTAAGTTCGAGATTAAGGGGAATGATGAAGATACACCAACAAACAGCTTACATAGCTTAGCTGGTAGCATTGTAGTCTTGAATATTGATGGGTGTAAAGCAGGGGACACTACTGCAGAGTTCATGAACATCCAACGAGATTCAAAGAAAACAACAATGAAGTTTGCTATTAAAGGAGATTCAGAGGAAAAGGCACAAGAGCTTTATAAGTATGCTGGTTGCAATGTGAAGCTTTCAATCCAACCTTCTCAGATGTCCATTGAAGAATTTTATGAAGAGCAACATGAAGGGCTGGAATACACAATTGATCGTGACGGTAGTGTCGAGATGGAGGATAAGGATCAGATGTCATTCGATGATGTACCAGAAGGAGAATTGGTGATCTAATGTGTTAGATCAGTACAGAAAACAAAATGCAGAAAGGGCATTGCAGATATTGGAGCAGGGTCCTATACACAGGGATGACCTTACAAGGCAATTGCAAACGTCTATTATTGAAACAGGTCATGCATTAAATCTGTTGAGTAAGGTTTATCCGGTAAGAGTCAAAGGTGAAATTATATTCATTAAGGAGGAAAAGAGATGAGGTTTTTATACAGTAGCTTTATTAGTTGTAATGGCAGCAGCATATACATGGCAGGTTCGTAAACTTGAAATCGAAACAAAGAGGGCAAAGGAAAACTACGACAGACATTGTGAACATTTTGGTACCTTAACGCTATTCGTAGTAAAGAAACTTAAAAGGAAC
This sequence comes from Bacillus sp. BGMRC 2118, assembly GCA_008364785.1. Classification (GTDB taxonomy): domain Bacteria; phylum Bacillota; class Bacilli; order Bacillales; family SA4; genus Bacillus_BS. Next base: position 271,552 of record VTTJ01000006.1, read on the forward strand.
GAACAGCTTACAGACCGATTAATTGAGGAATCAAACCTTTTAATGATGATTCGTGATGATCTCGCTACAGAGATTGAAGGATTCAAGGTAGAACGTGAACGAGTATTGAAAGCACTACATGGCCAGAATTCCTCCAGGAAGAAGAAGGTTAGAGGGAAGAAGAAAGTATCTTAATTTTAATTATTTACTTTATAAAAAAATAAAAAGAGTGTATTTAGAGATACACTCTTTCCTAAAACTTATGTATTCAGGTTTGAGCCTCTGAACCTATACCAGAGCCACCTGTTAACATACCTGCATAGAAACTAATACTAAAAGCCCAAAGTGTTTCTGTAAACAGTGATATGAAATTTCTTACGGTCATTTTCATTTGCATCGCCTCCATAAATAGTACGTCATCAGGTAATATACTGATAAATCGTAAGAAAATAAACGAAATACATGCAAATATGCAGATGGTAAAGAATCGAACTTTAGTTACAGACCTCAATACATAAGTGTAGTTAGTATAAATTGATTTAGTATTATCTGTCAATTCAATAAAAAAACAAAATAAAAAAAAGACCAATATAGTACATTTTACCATATCGAGGAGGGATTTTGGTGGAAAAACAATTAACATTTAATCTTCCAGAGATAGACAGAGAGAGAACAAGATTAGCTGTGGAAGGTGCACTAGAGAAGTATCGTTTCTACTTACTGACCGTTCCAGAAGAGAAACTTCCTAAAGTCACTGCAACATATTCACTTGTCCCTCCTGCGAACACCAATGCATTTCATTCATCTACAGAACAAGCAGTAATTGATAAAGTGGATTTCGAAATAGAACGTGACGAATACATTGAACGGATCCGTAGAGGAGTTAATCGTCTTGGAGCAAAGGAACGAGAGATAATATATAAACGATACCTCGATGAAGAGGAAGTTTACGACTATGAGCTATACAATGACATAGGTATGAGTGAACGAGTTTATTATAGGAAAAAGGCTAGGATATTTTATAAGTTGGCTTTTATTTTGAGAATTGAGGTTTATAAAAGTGATTAGGACACTGTCAATAGATAATGTCCTTACTATAAAAAATTTACATATTCTAGTAAAAATTATATAATTGTCCATACGTTTATAGGTTGAGGGGGGATTTTATGAGCAAATTAAAAAAGTGGTTTGGTAAAAGAGAAAATAAATGGATATTAGTTGGAGGGATTGTCGCTTTGGCTGGACTCTCCATACCGTTCTCGATATTATTAGGAACAGGATGGGTAATCAGTTACGAACGCTTTGAAAAATTAGGTGTGGTTGGAGACTTTTTTGGTGGAACAACTATTGGCCTTCTATCGTTTGCAAGCATAATTTTTGTTATCGCGGCAATTACAATGCAAAAAGAGGAGTTATCCCTTCAAAGGGAAGAAATTGAGAAAAATAGAAATGAGTATCATCTAACAAATGTAACAATGAAAATGCAACAATTTGAAAATACTTTCTTTAATATGATTAATTTACATCATAATTTACTAAAAGAAATAAAGATTGATGAATCATCGGCGCGTAATGTTATTCAAAAGTTTTATAAAGAACTTGATGAAATTTATAAAGGAAAAGTATTTACTAATTATATTTCTAAATTCATTAATGAAGTAATTACTGAGGACATAGAGGAAGTTATTGAGTTTGCTAGGCTACTATATCTAGATAACTTAAAGTTCAAATTCCTTGATGAGTACCATGATCATTATATGCCTATTTTGGACTATGAGGGGGAATTAGTGGATGATCCTGAATATGATAGATTTATTGAAACTGTCCAGAACGATACTAATCAATATTGGATAGAGTATAGACAAAAGCATATGGAATATTTTGATAAGATGAGTAAAGATAAAAGTGAGTTGACGAAGTTTCTATTTAATATTAATTACAAGAATTATCTAAAAAAAGAATATCAAAATAATAATAATAAATACATACTAAGGTTAAGAGACTCGTTCCTTATTGCACCACTTTATGAGTTAAAAGTGCAAGCATACGAACAATTATATTCAAAACATGAAAACCTATTCGGTCATTACTATAGAAACCTTTACCATATTGTTAAACTTATTCAAGAACAAAAGTTTAATGTGGATAGAGAAATTAATGAAAAAGAGCAAAGAAAGTACAGAGGGATTTTGAGAGCACAATTGTCATCACACGAATTGCTGATGATATTTTATAATATAGTTTATTCAAAAAAAGGTGAAAAATTCAAGGATTTAATAGAAGGTACTAACTTCTTCGACAATCATTTAATTGAAAAAGACTTTATTTGGAGAAATGATAAGCAAGTATTAAAAACTCTAAAATAATGGCAGACAAAAGGTAGATAACTGGAAGTAAGTAGTTAAGGATAATTATAAACTGTATTAGCCTAAAGAGAAGAGCATCTTACCATGGGGTGCTCTTTTGTGAAAAATTCCTTATATAAATTCTTGGAGGCCGAAGTGTATGCTATCACTAGTATTTGAATATGGAGCTGTTGTATTAACATCTTCTATTGTTACTTTAATTATTAATACATTATTAAAAGAAGGAATTGTAAATATATATAGAAAAAGCCTAGAAGATTATAAATCTAAACTTGCGGAAATAGCTGAAGCAAGACGGCTTAATTTTGAAAGAAAGGTCTTTGATTTTAGTCAATACTCCTTAAAACGTCATGAAATATACCCTGAGATTTATAAGAATCTAATAAAAACAACAAGTTCAGCATCCTATTTTATTAATATCCTAGATACTGCAAGCCAATTTTCTAAACTTGAGGCACCACAAGAAGAGTATATTGTTGATCTTACGAATAAAACACTAAAAGAAGTAGATGAGAACTTTGATTTATTTATGTACTCTGAACTATTCCTATCAGAAAATGTAGCAAATCTAGGCAAAGAAATTGTAAAAACAGTAACAGACATTGTTAGAAGTTTATCAATGTCTGTTTCCTTAGGAAGTGTAAATATTAAGCAAGAATTAGATTCTAGTGGAGATAACATGAAGAGAGAACTGAGATTTGTATCTGAGAAATTATCCAATTTAAAGAAGCTCATGAGAGAAGAGTTGAGCGTTGGTGATTACGAGGATAACATTGAAATGGCAGGAGAAAGGCAGAATAATGGCAGTAAGTAGGCAGAGCAATAGGTTCTAAACAGGTTATTATGGTAATAGGGAAATATATCAAAGAGTGGTTGCGAGATGCAGCTGCTCTTTTTATTTGTAGGCATTTGTCATTAATTGACGAATGATAGTGTTTGTCGTCTTATTTCCTTTTGTCCATAATTAGGACGAAGGGAGGGATTATAGTGGCGAAGTGTCCTAAATGTGAAAATGATAAGTTTGTTAGTGAAAAACTTTCTAATCCATTCAAAATGGTTCTTGTAAAATGTAGTGAATGCGATACTGCAGTCAGTTCTATGGAAGATATGGACTTAGAAGACTGGAGAAGTAAGATGTTTAGAAATCATGGTTTTTTCGAGCAACAATTTAATCATATGAAAAGGGAAATAGAAGAATTGCAAAGTAACCAAAAGAAAAGTAATGAAATTATTATTGAATTGCTTGAAATAATTAATCGTAAATTAAGTTAAGCATCCTTTATGGGTGCTTTTTATTTTGAATACAAAAAAGTTGCTGATGGCCAACCGTGAGGCAGTCGTGTAAAGGGAGTTACCTGATAAGTATCTCTGGCTATACACATTCAACTACTTTTTTATGTTTGAAAATAATCTTATTTTTATGCGGTGGCGGAATAGGTTGACGCTAGTGTCTGATGATTGGGCAAGGGATACAAGGTGTGGTGATCCCTATTAAAATCTATTACATTTTGTAAGGTGCAAATCCTTACCCGCATTTACTTGAACAAAGAGGTGATATATATGAAGTTTTCTGGTCACTTAGATAAAGACACCAAGAATCAACTTAATTACTTAAAAGAAAACAAGAAACGTAGAAGAAGAGGTAAACCTCCTTCTAGAACGAAAGAAAACCAACTTTCTAGAAGAGATGTAGAAGAATTAATGAATACACCGAGATACGTTTGAAAGGCGTTAAAGGAGCGATAGGAAGGAAATTATAACACAGAGTTTTTTTTGCTTGCGCCCGATTTTCGTTGGAGATAAAATAAATGTAGAAAAATTCCAAATTGGGGTCTGCAGATGAAAATTATTATTTATTATTTTTCAACAATTATTTTAATTCTTTTGCTTCTTTTTTCTATTGATTTGTGCGCAAGATTAAATAAAAGGAAACTTAAAAAGTCAATATATTTTATTCCTAAAAAGTTATTTATTATCGGTTTTAACGTGACTCTCTTTATTATAATTCCGATAAATGGATTTAGAGAGTTAATTGTAGGTATCCAGGAAAATAACAAGCAGGAACAAGAGTACATTTCTGAATATGATGAAGATAGACCTGAGATTTATTTTGAAGGGGAATATGGGCCTGGTGAGAGTTATCCCGACTATTCAGATCCTGAAAGATATCATTTAATTAAAACTGGTGAAGCTAACTACCACCTTCGTTCTAATCCTGATATTTTTGAATCAAACAACATTAGTAGTAGCAATCCATTTGAATAACATTAAACTAATAAATCAAGTTAAAGAAAACTAAGCATTCCGATAGGATGCTTTTTTTATTGGAGTGATTAAATGGTTCCTGCAAGGTTATTGCAATTCATCCGAGAAGGACAGTTAATGAAGTTCTACAAGTCTAAAGAATGGAAGATACTTAGGATTAAGGCAATAGAAAGAGATAACGGTGAGTGTCAGCATTGTAGGCTCAAAGGGAAAGTAACAACACGGCATACTATCAATGATCGTTGTAAGCCTACGAAGATGGATGTTAACCATATTAAACCTGTAAGGGAATATCCACATCTAGCATTAACGTTAGAGAACCTTGAGTACTTATGTATCGACTGCCATAACATAGCTGATGGAAAGAGGGACATGTTATCGAAAGGTAAACCAAAACAATGGGAGGATGAGAGGTGGTAAGTAATGTGGAGGTTGAAGTATCTATTGACAAAAGCATTAGAACAAAAGCTTGAGTCATCCTTCATGTGTGTTGATGAAATTCAGTTGAATGCTAGGCAGATAGCTCGAAAAGAAAGATATAGGCAGTTCGTTAGGAAGTTATAGCACCCCCCGGGTCAAAAAGTTTCACTATTTTTAGGGAACTAGGCAACGGGGAGGGGTGTGTTCCGTCCAGATTTTTAGAGAAAAATCGCGTATAAGGGGGGTGGGGATATATGCCTGTTAACATTACAAAGCTTCAGCAACAATTAATGAGTCGTATTGATATCGATGATTTAGTGGAAGTTGAAAAAGTTGAGAGGTACATTAGCTTGGTCAAACTTAACAAGCAGTTGGATAAAGAAATCAAAAAAGAAGGTGCAACTGTTACAACAGAAAATGGTGCGCAAAAATTTGTGAAAAGTCATCCAGCCCTTAATGACAAGATGAAGGTTAATCAGCAGCTCTTGGCTATAGAAAAATCTTTCAACTTTATAAGTGAAGGAAGCACCCCTCTATCTGACGATGAAAAGTATTCGAAAGATGATCTCATTTGAAGATTAATAAATACGTAGAAGAATATATCCATCTCTGGAAATCTGGGAAAATCAAATTAAATAAAGAACGCATATTGCTCATTGAGTATCTAGAAAGAAATATCCTAAATCGTGATGATCTATATTTTAATGACGAAATGATTGAGAACTGTATTAAGTTTGGTGAGAAGTGGTATTTCCCTCTCTCATCATTCCAAAAGTTCTTAATTGCTTTCGTTTTTTTATTTTCCAAAAAAAATGATCGTGTCTTCTATCGTAAACATTTGTGGATGCTAGGTCGTGGTGGTGGTAAGAACGGATTAATATCGGTTGTTACTCATTTCTTAATTAGTCCATTACATGGAATTAGGGAATATAACGTTTCAATTGTGGCCAACTCGGAGGAACAAGCAAAGACTTCATTTGATGAAACATATAATGTAATAGGACGAAGCGGCACATTGAAAGCTATGTTTCATCGTACAAAAGAAAAAATCACGAGCAAGGTCATGAATGCGATCTTGAAATTTAGAACATCGAATGGTGAAACAAAAGATGGTCTGCGTGATGGAGCAGTAGTATTTGATGAAATTCACCAATTCGAAAGTAACAAGGATGTTCGAGTCCACATCTCTGGACTTGGTAAAAAAGCAAATCCAAGAGAGTTTTACATTGGTACTGATGGATATGTTCGAGATGGATTCTTAGATAGCATGAAAGCCCTGGCAACAAAAGTATTAAAAGGTGAAGCCCGTCCAAATGCGATCTTTCCATTCATTTGTAAACTCAATAATGAGGATGAGGTAAACGAACCGGATAATTGGGAGTTAGCTAATCCCATGCTCTCACACCCAAGAAGCTCTTATGCTCAGAGTTTATTCGACACTATTATGGAAGAATTTGAAGCATTAGAGGATGACCCAAGCAACAGGGAAGAATTCATGACCAAACGTATGAATCTGCCTGTAACAGACCTGGAACGTTCAGTAGCTAAGTGGGAAGAAATTGAAGCTACCAATCAGCCTATGCCAGATCTTATAAATAAAGAGTGTATTGGCTGTATAGACTTTGCGAGCATAAGAGACTTTGCAGCATGTGGACTTGTTTTTAAACATGAAGGGAAATATCCATTCCTTACACATTCATATGTTCGAAAGGAATTTGTTGATAAGTTTTACAGCTATTCAAAGAAACACGATTCTGAAATGGCTGGTAAACAAAAATTTGCTCCAATTCGAGAATGGGAAGAGGAAGGATATTTAACGGTTTTGGATGAGGAGACCATAAATCCACAAAAGATTGTGGATTGGTTTGTTGAGATGAGGAAGTTTTATGATATCAAAAAGGTTATTGGAGACAACTTCCGTATGGAAGTGCTAAAACCACTGTTTATACAAGCTGGATTTGAAGTGGAAGTCATAAAAAATCCTAAAGCTATTCATAGTTTACTAGCTCCTCGTATTGAAATAGGTTTTGCGAATCGCCAGTTCATTTATGGTGATAATCCACTAATGCGCTGGTATACCAATAATGTCCTTGTTTCAATCAAGAAGGATGGTAATAAAGAGTATTTGAAGAAGGAACCTATTAGACGTAAGACTGATGGTTTTCAGTGCTTTGTGCATGGTCTTTATAGGATTGATGAGATTAGCGATGCAAACATAGAGGATTCATTAGATATGTTAGATGCACTTAATTTTTAGGGAGGGGGTGAAATAAAAAAGTGGGATTTTTAGACACAATATTGAGGCGCAATAGTGAGCTTGAATTCTTGTTTGACTTAGATCTTCCATACGACTCTACTCATAATGCGTACCTGAAAAAGGTTGCTTTAGAGACGTGTATAAATTTTATTGGTCGAACGATTAGTCAATCTGATTTTAGAATCATGAAAAACGGTAAGCGACAGTTGGATGATTGGCACTATCTTTTGAATGTACGTCCGAATACAGATCAGTCAGCTGCAGACTTCTGGCAGAAATTCATTTATGAGTTAATTCATGAAAATGAGGTTCTTGTTGTCTTAACAGATACAAATGATTTATTAATTGCAGATTCATTTAATAGAAATGAATATGCACTGTACCCAGATGTATTTACTGATGTGACAGTGAAAGATTATACCTTTCAGCGTTCGTTCAGAATGGATGAGGTTATTTATCTTACTTATAATAACGAGAAGTTAACAAAGTTTATGTCGGGTATGCTTGAAGATTACGCAGAGTTATTTTGGAGAATGATTGAGACAAGTAAGTATAGCAACCAAATAAGAGCGACTGTTGGAATTGATTCTACTCAATCTCTTACAACTGAAAACCAAACTAAACTTCAAAATTTCATCGATAAGCTTTTCACTTCCTTTAAGAAGAATGCACTGGCCATTGTTCCTAAGTTAAAAGGGTTTGATTATAACGAAGTAACTGATGGAGCTAATAGTGGCAGATCAGTTGAAGAAATTATTAAACTCAAAAAGTCCCTAATAGATGATGTTGCCAATATTTTAGGTATACCTAATGCATTAGTACATGGTGAACTTGCAGAATATGAAACAAGCATCAAAGCATATGTAAAGTTCTGCATAGGACCTTTAATAAAGAAAATTAGGGATGAATTGAATGCCAAATTAATCGACAAAAAGGAATACCTAAGCGGTTCGAGAATTGATGTTCGTGGAGTAACAGAGATGAATCCATTAGAAGTAGCCGATGCAGTTGATAAACTTATTGGAAGTATGGCTTATACACCAAACGAAGTTCGTGTGAAACTCGGTGATGAGCCATCATCAGACCCAAGACTAGACGAACATTACTTTACCAAGAACTATCAATCTGCAAATGCAGTTGAAGGAGGTGAGAAATAATGAGAACTATGACTAAAGAAGATTTCTTTAAACAGTTTAAAAACCAATTCTATGTTGAACTGTTAAAAAATATCACTCAAGAGTTTAAAGCGATTCACAATGAAGAAACTAATACTACTGAAATTACGATTTACGGGGTAATCGGTACATCATGGTGGAACGATAGCTTTTCTGCAAGAGATATTGATGAGGCTATTAAAGCAGCAGGAAAAAATGACCTGATTATCAATCTAAATAGCCCAGGCGGAGATGCGTTTGATGGTATTTCTATTTTTAATCGTTTAAAACGACATGAAGGTAAGGTAACTATTCATGTTGATGGCTGGGCGTGTTCAGCAGCTTCAGTTATCGCAATGGCAGCAGATGAATTAATCATGGGACTTGGTTCAATGTTAATGATCCATGAGGCTAGTAACTTAGTTTGGGGAACCAAGAATGATATGAGGCAAATGGCCGATGTACTGGAAGAACTTGAAGAGGGTATTATCGACATTTATATGACTAAAGCAAATGTTAGTCGTGAAGAAATTCGTGAAAAGGTGTATGCTGAAACTTGGTTTAGTGCTAAGAGGGCGGTAGAAATCGGCTTTGCTAATAATGCAGAAGGCACTGAATCACTTGAGCCAACAAATATCAGTAACACAGTCTTAGATGACAATCAAAAGCGACAAATCATTAATGAACTACAAGATATTTTAAAACCAAATAATCAACCGGTAGAACCTTCTCCAACACCAACGACAATCGTCAATGATGTTAATGAGAGAGGTTCTTTTAATTTACTTAGAAAATGGAGGTAACCACAAATGGTTATGAGAATTAAAGGTACAATGGAAAATTTCGAAGCTAAAAAGCAATCGTACATGAATGTTATGAAAGATGAGAATTCAACTCCTGAGCAATTAGAAAACTCATTCAGTGAAATGTTTACAGCTCTTCAAAATGACTTATCTGAACAGATTACTGCCGAGGCACGTAATGAAGTTCATGATGCACAGATCTTAGCAGCCCGTGGTCAAAATGTACTGACTTCAACAGAGCGAAAGTTCTTCAATGAGGTAATTGCTAGTGGTGGATTTAATGAGGATACTATCCTTCCAATCACTACTCAAGAGCGAGTGTTTGAGGACCTAGTAACAGAACATCCATTACTTGAAGCAATTGGTTTACAGGACCTTGGAGCAATTACTCGTTTTATTTATTCTGATCCAACTAAATCATATGCATGGGGAGCATTATTCGGTGAAATCAAAGGACAAATTTCATCTGCTTTCCGTGAAGAGCAAATTGGTCAATTAAAGCTTACAGCTTTCGCTGTTATTCCAAAGGATATGCTTGAACTTGGACCTGAGTATGTAGAACGTTATGTTCGCACTGTATTAGTTGAGTCTTATTCTGTGGGATTAGAGTACGGATTAGTAAATGGTCGCGGTCCTGCTCAAAATGAACCTATCGGATTAATGAAAGATGTGGCAGCTGATACTGGTGCTGTAACAACTAAAACGTCTACTGGAACTTTAACATTTGCTCCATCTGAAAAAGGAGAAGTTGTTGCTAAGGAACTGGGTGGAGTTGTTGTTGCATTATCTAAAGATGCTAAAGACAAAGCTCGTAAAGTTGCTAACAAAGTTGTTATGGTAGTGAATCCAATTGATGCAATTAAAGTACAAATTGGTAACACGATTCAAACTGTTAATGGTCAATGGGTAACTAACTTACCTTATAACATCACTCCTATTGAATCTGAAGAAGTACCAGAAGGAAAAGCATTGTTCTTTGTTAAAGGTGCATACTTAGCTGCTATTGCTGGTGGTTACAAGATTAATAAATTCGATGAAACTTTAGCAATTGAAGATGCTCGTCTATACACTATGAAGCAATTTGCTAATGGTAAGCCAAAGGATAACAAGACTGCATTAGTGTATGATCTTAATATCGATTTCACTGTAGCACCTACAGTATAAGAGAGGGTGACGTAAGTGCCTTATAAAGTGATTAATAGATTTAAAGATAAAGAGGGTAATAACACTCTTTATAATGTCGGTGATCAATATCCAAAAGGCGACTATGTACCCTCAGAGGAACGAGTCAATAATTTAATGAGTGTACACCCAAAGTATAAGTGTGCTTTTATTGAGAAGATTCATGAAGAGTCCCTATTAACAAAAGCTGATATTAAAAAGTTAAACAAAGGACCACAAGAAGAGTTGATTCTAGAACTTGGTGGGAATCCGGAAGAAGCTAAGAATGAAGACGAACGTGTCAGTCTCATCCTAGAACTTCAAGACAATAAACGTAAGTCAAATAATGAACCATCCTCTAATGATTAGGGGGTGGTTTTTCCCATGACTACAGAAGAGCTGTTAGAGGACTTAAAAAGCTATCTGAACATTACTTGGTCAGAAAAGGATGAAGACCTGAAAAAAATAATCCTTAGAGGACAAGCTTATTTGAATGAGAAGGCTGGTGTCACTTTAAAATATGCAGGTGACGGTTTGGAAATCCAATTACTACTAGATTATTGTCGCTATGTATACAACCACTCATTTGAATTATTTGAAAGTAATTTCGCCGGTGAGCTCCTTAACTTATCCCTACGAGAAGGATTGAAGGAACATGCAGAGACAAATACAGAAACCACTACATGAGACCTTTAATGATGGCGTATTGCAATATGGTCATAAGACAACTCAAAGAACCGTTACAAAGAAAAGGATAGGAGAAATATTCACACCTACTGGCACTCTGTATTTTAAAGAGATGTCATATAGGGAAAGTGATTATCAGATGGCCAACACTCTTGGATCTAGGTTGGACCTAAAGGTAAAAACTCCTTATCCTCCTTCTTTTCGTAAAAATGATAAAAACAAACTAGTTGTACTAATCGATGGGCAAGAATTCGAAACGATACATGTAGATCACGACTTAGCTAAAAAGTATCTCTTTTTCTATCTACAGAAGGTAGGTGGTCAAAATGAATGAGAAGTCTAAAGAAAAGATGAGGGAACAAAAAACATTAATTGTGGAAGGGTTAACGAATCACTTTGAAACAATTCCTTTATTTGAGGACGAAATGGCTGAGGATGAGGAAAAGGTGTTTGTAGATTCAAAGTACCACTTAATGGTTCTCCAGATGGGTGAGTTTATTCCAACAAGTAATACTGGTGGACTCACACAAACATTCACAATCGACTATTACTCCGAAGAGCGTGACGATGTTGATGAAATGTTAGTTGATATTATCACTATTGTAGGAAAGGTACCTACTGTTGAGTTTGTTCGGACTAATAAGTTGCGCGCAAGAGTGGGTGACATTGATCGTTTTATTGATGTCGTAACTCTTGAATTTAAAAGGATGGTTAAGTATGAAAGCCGTACTTAATACAGACTTTAATAGACTTGTTCAAAGTATATCCGTACTTGGTGACAAGGCAGAAGATGGATTAAATACATCCATAAGAAATCATGCTGAACGAATTCTAACAGCTCATATCACACCATTAATTAAAGTGTCTAAAGAGCGTAGGGGTAATTCCATAAGAGATAAGGTCCATGCTCGTAACACAAAATGGAGCAGAGCAGAGTTTAGCAATCTACAAATAACTATAAAAGCAAAAGGTGGAGCTGCCAATCGTAAGGGTTCTTTCGGTTACTTAGTATTCCCGGATGATGGTAGAGGCTCTCAAAATCCTGTTGCCCAAAGATTTATGAAACGTGGTGCAGAAGCAGCTACACCGATACTTGTCGAACAGATTCAAAGTGATTTGGTTAAAAAGATTAAGGAGGAATTATAATGCCTACAATTATTACTGATTTTGATGCAGTATCACTGAAAAATGTAACTGCTCAATTTAAAGAGGGTGGAACTCCTTCACCAGGTACTTCATTTGGATGCGCTGGATCTATCGAAGGGGAAACAGAAAGCATTGTTATTGAGAAGAAATGTGCCGGTACTACAAAGAAAACCATTACCAAACCTCAAAAGATGACGCTAACGTACAATGGTCATCTTCCTGTACAAGTTTTAAGAGATGTATTTGGACTTTCAAATGTTGGATTGAAGCCAGGTATCTATGCATATGGGCAAAATTCCAAGCCTAAAGAATTTGTTCTAACTGCTGATGTTGTGGATGAATTTGAAGATGTAACTAAATTAATTGCATTCCCTGCAACAGCTAGTGCTACAGGATTAAAGATTCAAACAATCGAAAATGGTGCTGAAGAAGTGGCGCAAATCGAACTTGAATTGACTGTTGTAGTAGACGATTTAGGGAATTTATATTACGAGGCAATCGTTCCTGAACTTGAGGACTCAACTGTTTCAACTCAATGGCACACACAATTTAATCGCGAACTAGTTGAAGCTATCGCTACACCATAAGAACTCACTCTTTAGTGGGTTCTTTTTTATTTATTTACGGGGAGGAAATTAAATGGGAAAGAAAATACATTCTGTAATTTTAAAGGACTCAAAGATAGTGGAATTAGAAGGTGAATTTCATCAGATATTCGAAAATGAAAATAGATATCCACTGTTTATTACCAACCATTCATTGAGACGCGGTAGAGACCTAGGCTTAATTGAATCTAGTTTAATATCCGACCTTGTTAAATTAGAACCGAGTATTAAATCAAAGAACAAAGACGCTGCTTCTAGGTCAGTTATTGAGGAGCTCTCAGAAGAAAAGATGCTCAATGTAATATATCTTGCCTTTTTAGGCGCCAATCCAAAAACAGAATTAAGCATTGATCAATTTGTAGAACGATACCACGGTGATTATCTCGAAACCACTTCGCTATATACAGAGATTATTAGTTCAGTTCTTCCTAGCCAAGATAGTAAATTTGCTAAGGGTTTAAACGAATCTACAAAAAAAACAAGTTCTAACGAAAAAAAGTAAAGCCTCCACAACTCATTTTTGAGAGTGTGGAGGATAGGTATGTTTGGTTTGTATTAGGTCAAGGTTTGGATTCAGATTTCTTTTGGCACGAACCTATTGCTAATGTAGAGCATGTTTTTCAAGGAGCGATTGCATTCAAAGGATGGAGTAATAATCCAATAACCACTTAGTAGGAGGTGAGAATGGATGGCTAAGAATGATGAAGTAAAAGTGACCGTCAAAGTCTTTAATCAGGACTTTAACAAAGGTATGCAAGAAATGAAAAATGAATCCAGTAAACTGAAACGTGAATTTCAACTCCAAGAAGAGCAAATGAAGAATACTGGAACTGAAACAGAAAAACTACAAGCGAAAGTTGAATACTTAGCTAAGCAACATCAACTTGCTTCAAGAAAAGTTGATGAGACTCGTGAGCAATATGAAAAGATAAAAACTCAATTCGGAGAAAATTCTAAAGCAGCAGACGATATGTTGAAAAAGTTGAATTACGCTCAAATTGAGGAAAGCAAGTTAGCAAATCAACTTTACGACACCAATAAGGCAATGGATCAACAAGGAAAAAGGGCAGAGGAGTTAGGAGATAAACTTTCTAATGCTGCTGATAAAATGGGGTCTGCTGGTCAGAACCTTACTGCTGGTATAACATTACCTATACTAGGAGTTGGGGTTGCTGCATTAACTAGTGCTGGAGAAGTTGAAGCGGCAACAAACAGAATACAAGCCTCGCTTGGTTTAACTGAGAAAGGTGCAGAAAACCTAGGCGAAGTCGCTCATCAACTATGGCTTAACGGTTTCGGTGAGGATATGAATGAGGCTAGTGAAGCTGTGGCTACTGTATTCAAAAATATGAGGACCGTTGGTGTTGATGAATTAGAGGAAATAACTAATTATGCATTTACACTTGCAGATGCTTTTGGAGCAGAGATTCCTGAAAGTACTAAGACTGCAAATCAACTTATTCAGACATTCGGTATTGATGCAAAGACTGCTTTTGACCTGATGACAACTGGTTTTCAGAATGGATTAGACTTCTCAGGTGAGTTTCTCAGTACCTTAAATGAATACGCTTCTCAATTTAGTGCATTAGGTTTTTCTGCTCAAGAAATGTACGGAGTCTTGCAAGCCGGAGCAGAGAGTGGTGCATTTAACTTAGATAAAGTTGGGGATGCCGTCAAAGAATTTAACATCAGAATTAAAGATGGTTCGAAAGCTACTTCTGATTCCATGGGATCATTAAGTAAAGACACTCAAAAACTTTGGCAAGACTTCCTTCAAGGGAAGGCTACCGGCGCTGAGACTATGCAAGCAATTATTGGCGAGTTGTCATCAATGGATGATAAGGTTAAGGCTGGTCAAATTGGCGTTGGGTTGTTTGGTACTCAGTGGGAAGACTTAGAAGCAGATGTAGTTGCAGCTATGGATACGTCGAATTATCATGTTGAAGAGTTCACTGGAGCAACCAAAGAAGCAAGTGATCAATTACAAGACAACTTTGGTACTAGAATTAGGAAGTCTTTACGAGGCTTGCAAGATGCATTACAGCCTATAGGAGAAATTCTTCTTGATATAGTTGAAAGTGCTTTACCTAAGATTCAGAAGATGTCTGAAGCCTTTTCTAATCTTAGCCCAATGGTTCAAAAGGTTATCCTTGTTATAGCTGGTATAGCTGCTGCCATTGGTCCATTATTAATGATAATCGGAATGTTAATTTCATCAATTACTACCATTGTGGGTGCATTAGCACCATTAATAGCATCAATAACCCAAGCTGGAGGAGTCATGGCACTCCTAACAAATCCAATTACCCTTGTTATTGCAGCAGTACTAGCTTTAATAGCTATCTTTGTGGCTTTATATAAAAACAATGAGGATTTCAGAAATAAAGTGAATGAGATTTGGGCGCAAATTCAAGCGAACTTCCAAATAGCACTAGCTTTCATTATGGGAATTGTTCAGACGGTCATGACTGCAGTTATGGCTTTTTTCAGTTCTGTCTTATCAGACATCAGATCGTTTTGGGATGAGAACGGAGCGCAGATCATTTCACTTGTTCAAAATTATTTCGGTATGGTTTGGTCATATATAGAAATGGTTATGGGTGTCATTAAAGGGATTTTCCAAGCGGTATGGCCAATTATAACTGGTGGTGTACAAGTAGCATGGGCACTTATAAAAGTTTCGATTCAAAACGCGATTGATATAATCCTCGGAGTCATTCAGTTTTTCTTAAAGATATTTAAAGGTGACTGGAAAGGTGCATTTGACACAATCAAAGAAACTGCAAAGAAAATCATGGATAATATCATTTCAACCTTTAAAAATATTGACCTTGTTCAAATAGGAAAAGACATTATTAACGGTCTAATCAATGGTATTGATTCCATGAAGGGTGCAGTCAAAAAGATGGTTTCTAAGCTTGCTGATAGCATTCCACAATGGGCGAAAGATGTTCTAGGAATTCATTCTCCATCAAGAGTCATGATCGAAGTTGGTGAAGACACGGGCGAAGGAGCTATTGTTGGATTAGAGAGGAAAGTTGCTGAGGCAAAACGAATTGCAGCAGAATTTGCTCAATCATTTATTCCAGAAACCTCAGTAACTTCTAAGTCTAATTATAGTAATAGTGTTTCCTTAGGTAAGGATCAAGTTGAATCTATTCAAAATGCTTTCAGTT
Organism: Bacillus sp. BGMRC 2118; assembly: GCA_008364785.1. GTDB lineage: Bacteria > Bacillota > Bacilli > Bacillales > SA4 > Bacillus_BS. The sequence goes on from VTTJ01000006.1 coordinate 287,571, forward strand.
CTGCCTTAAACCATTTGAACTATCAAATAAAAGGTGATGTGTTCATTGAGGGGAGAAGAGCAGGTGAGGTACTTGCGCCGTATGTTAGAGACACAAATGATTTTAACGATCAACGTCTAGGTGTATTTAGGAGGTGATAATATGCCAATTTTAGATGAGGACCATTTTTCTCTGAAGTATAACAACACTTTGTTAAGTCAATTTGTCTATATTGAAGACATCAGAGGACGTGGAATGATTGGTCAAGATGTTGAGCTTATAGAGATGCCGGGATTAGATAGATCATATGTATCTGGTACAAGAATCAGAGTTAGAGCCATAGAAGTTGATCTTGCCTTCTCTGAAATAAGCAGTATAGAGCTGAGGAAGGTTATAGAATTGGTAAATAGTATTCTTCTTACCAAAGAGGCAAAACCTTTAATCTTTGAGGATGAACTTGATAGGACATATCTAGCAATTACTAGCGGTATTAATGACACTTATGAGTTGGGTGGAATTCATAAAGCAACTATTACCTTCTTATGTCCTGATCCATACAAATACGGTGAAGAACAAAAAGTTCTACAACCAAAAACAATAAATGGAATTAAACAACCATTAGAACCGATTCTAATTTCTAATAATGGGACAGTTGAGTCAGACCCAGTTATCTCTGTAAAACTTAAAGGTGATACAACCTATGTAGCTGTCTATAAAGATGGTCAACTCAATATGGTGGGCAAACCGACAAAGGCTGATGAGACTCCTATACCACCAACAACTGAATTACTAAGAAGTCAGTGTGATAGTTTAGTAGGCTGGACGAAAGCTTCTAGTGTTGAAAGTGGACAAAATATAGGTACGATGATGACAGATGGTAATAGCTTCTATACGACGGATTACGGTAACATCCCCACAGGTTGGGGAGGCCCGGCAATTAAACGAAGCTTTGGTACAACTGTCAATGATTTTCAGTTTGATATTGGATTCTCACTAGCTGCAACTCCTGGCAAACAACAAGCTGGTGGTATTGAAGCAGCTCTATTAGATGTTAACAATCAGTTTATTGCAAAACTCAATATAACTAAGCATTATGGTGGAATCGATTCCTATTATATAAAAGTTCGTGCAGGAAACGGTTTGAATAGTTATGATGTGGTTCCTGAATCAGGTTCTGCAATTATTAATGCGAAAACATTATCAGGAATACTTCGACTAACCAGAATTGGTACCGTTTGGGAAGCAAAAGTCTATTTGTTAGAGGGAAGTACATTTAAGTTACACCTAACTAGTAAATGGACAGATTCTACTAATACTGCTTCAGAAGCAATTTCACAAGTGCAAGTTCAATTGTGGAAACGTGGTGGATTCTCAGTAATAGGTCAAAAGATTGATGATATCGTATTGAGACGGATTAATAATGTTCTTGTTAATCAAGTTCCTTATATCGGTAAAACAGGGGATATTATAGAGTTTGACCACTCATCGGATATCATTAGAAGGAATGGGATTGAGATTACTAAGGAGAAAGCATTTATCGGAGAGTATTTCTCCATTGATTCAGGACAGAATACCTTAGTTATTGAACCAATCGACGTAATTGAACAAGTCGAAGTGAGGTGGAAACCCAAATGGCGCTAGTTCATATTCTAGATAAGCAAACAGATGAAATCGTAGGTGCATTAAGTGTTAAAAAGGCTGAATACCAGGAAGCCATTCGAAGAGATAGCTTGGAGGGTAGTAACACATTTGATTTTATAGTCAATTCTAACCTAAAAAAGGCTAGTTTATTAGAAAAAAGAAACCGTCTACTCATACAAGATGAGGACGGTTTTTTTCGTGAGTATATTATAAATTACGCAAAACAATATAAGAGAAATGAAAAGTTTATTCAGTCAGATTCTAGTTATATAGATTTAGCGAAGGCAAAGGTAATCGAACCACAGACTCTCGAAGGAGCTACACCTTCAACATCAATGAATTTTGCATTGTTGGGTACAGAGTGGAAACCAGGTGACATCGACTTTACTTTTATCAGAACAGTTAACATAGAAAATTATACCAATCCTTTATCTTTACTAAGAATAATAGCTTCAACGTTTGGTTTAGAGCTGCGATTTCGCATTGCAGTAGAAGGAAATAAAGTTTCAGGCCGCTATGTGGATTTAGTAAAACAACAAGCAGGATTCGAAGGGAAAGAGATTAACTTTGGTAAGGATCTAATTGGTGTCTCGAGAATAGAAGACAGCAGTCGAATTGTAACTGCATTACTGGGTATTGGTCCTGAACGCGATGACGGAACCCGGTTGACCGTATTTGTGGAGAATCAAGAAGCATATAACCGATGGGCAAGAAACGGACAGCATCTCATAGAATCCTATGAAGTTGAATCCTCTGACAAGGAAATGAACTTAAATCGATTGACCGAGCTTACAGCCAATGAACTAGAGAAACGAATTGATTCTATCGTCTCATATGAGTGTGAAGCAGTAAGCATCGAACACGTTTTTGGATATTCACATGAGAAAATTCGTAATGGTCAGACAGTAAGAATTAAAGATGATGGATACAATCCTCCTCTATATCTTGAAGCTAGAATTCAAGAAACCGAAGTTGATCAAATTACTAAGAAGGTATTAAAGTTCAAGATTGGCAACTTCATTGAATACAAGAAAGAAGACTTAGAGAATCAGGTAAAGTTATTAAAACAAATGATGAGTGAAAAACTCTCTAAGCTTATTCTAGCTTCAGTAACCTCGAGTGCAGGTACCATGTTTAAGAATGGTACTGGCTCAACAACTTTAACAGCAAACACTTTTTTAAATGGGAATGAAGTAGACCTGCACGGCACGATCTATAATTATATTTGGTCAAGGTACGACAAAAACGGAGTAGAAGACAATACCTTCAATGAGGTTAGCAAGTCAATCACTGTAAATAGCTCAGATATCGATGAGAAGAGCGTTTATACAGTTGAGGTAGCAATCGATGCTAAGACTACGAACCTATCACAAATCACTATTACAAACGTTTACGACGGCTCAGACGGTGAACAAGGTCCAATAGGTCCAAAAGGAGATACAGGCGCACAGGGGCCACAAGGACCAAAAGGGGACCAAGGTATACAAGGATTGCAGGGGCCAAAAGGTGATCAAGGAATTCAAGGTCCAATAGGTAAAGACGGGCTACCATCATACACCCATATTGCTTATGCAGATAGTGAAGACGGAACATTAAACTTTTCAGTAAGTGATTCTAATAGATTGTATATTGGTATGTATGTAGACAACGTAGCTGCAGACTCTACTACACCTTCAAAGTATAAATGGACTTTAGTTAAGGGTGCTAAAGGAGATCAAGGTACACCTGGCCAACCTGGAGAAGATGGTCAAACACCCTATTTACATGTTGCCTATGCAACAAACGCAACAGGTACTACAGGATTCTCCACTACCGATTCAGTAGGAAAAACATATATAGGTCAATACACTGATTTTGTACAAGCAGATTCAACCGATCCAAGTAAGTATTCATGGACTCTTATTAAGGGCGAGAAAGGTGCTGACGGTAAGGACGGGGTTACTACCTACACTTGGATCAAGTATGCTGATGATCAGAACGGAAACGGTATGTCCGATTTTCCTGAGGGTAAGCGATATTTAGGATTAGCCTACAATAAGACAACTGCAACCGAGAGTACTACTGCTACAGAATATAGTTGGTCACCTTTATATGACAACGTAGTTGTGGGTGGGAGAAACTTATTGAAGGATAGCAGGACTGATGAAATTTATTCAAACAATCATACTTTATACCCTGTATCAAACGAAATAATTACTGAGGGTGAAAGTAAATTTGTCAGAATTAGGAGGACTAACACTACTGTAAATCCTACTATATTTTCTTTGTACAATAGTCTACCTAAAAGTCAGTTAGTTTCTGATGAATTGGGAGGAAAACAAGTAGTAATATCCATGAAAATTCGTGCTAGCCATGATACGGATATGAGATTACATGGTAGAACATATAATCCTACTTTTGATTTTCCCTCTCACAATAAATCGTTCCCTGTAACTACTGAATGGACACCCATAACTGAGGTTATCTCTGTATTTCCCACACTAGAAGATAACGGTGGGATAAGGTTTTCACCCCTTACTGTCAATATTCCTAGTGGTATGATTGACAGTTTCTATATAGACCTAAAGGAATGGCAAATAGAAATAGGGAATGTAGGCACAGACTGGAAACCAGCTATAGAGGATAAAGAGAACCTATACACATGGATAAAGTATGCAACCTCTATTAGCGGTGCTAATATGTCTGACGATCCTACTGGTAAAGACTATATGGGTATCGCTTATAACAAAAGCACTCCAACTAAAAGCACAGTAGCCAGTGACTATACATGGTCACTTTTCAGAGGTCCTCAGGGGCAACAAGGTCCTAAAGGTGATACGGGATCACAAGGTCCAATTGGCCCTCAAGGTCCTGCTGGTACGAGTGTATCATCGGTCACTGAATATTATTTAGCTTCGTCATCCGCAACAGGGGTTACAAGCTCTACTTCGGGTTGGTCTACTACGATGCAATCCATATCTACCACTAACAAGTATTTATGGAACTATGAAAAAATAACTTTTAGTGATGGAAGTAGTCAAAACACTATTCCCGTTATTATAGGGGCTTATGGTGATACGGGTCCTCAAGGTGGTACAGGGGCGACAGGTCGATCCATAACTGGTGTAACTGAATACTACCTAGCCTCTGCATCAGCTAGTGGTATAACTCGAACTACATCAGGATGGACAACTTCTGTTCAAGCAACTGATACTACTAAGAAGTACTTATGGAACTATGAACAAATTAATTGGAGTACAACACCGACTGTGACGTATGTTGAGCCCTTCATAATAGGTGTTCATGGCGCAACTGGTCCACAAGGTCCACAGGGACAACAAGGCCCTCAAGGACAGCAAGGACCCGCCGGTAAAGATGGAATTGCTCATACGGGCACCACAGCACCTACAAATCCTGGTCTAAACATGACATGGTTTGAAACTAATCCTACTGGTATAGTAATTGCAATTAAAAAGTGGAATGGAACAAAATGGGATACAACCACATTTGATCAAGGTACTTTGAAGGTATCAAGTTTAGAAGCTTTATCCGCTACACTTGGAAATGTAACTGCCGGTAATATAACAGGCTCTAGATTTTATAGTGACAGTTACGAACCATACGGGGATGATGATTGGGATGACTACGAACTTGAAATGAACGCTGGGAAAGTAAGCTTGATGGAGGAAAGTTACAACAATACTCCAGGTGTCGGACAAAGTCATTATAGGGATTATGCTTTATTGACAGGAGCAAGCTTATATATTCAATCTAGTAATCTCCTCATCCCTCAACAAGGGTCAAGAGGTGCAATATTTTCTGCTGATGGGATTACTTTTACAACTGGTATAGGTGGGTTAATAAAGTTATCACAAACAAACAATGACATAATTATCGATGCTCCTTCAAGGGGTGTAACATTTCAAGAAAATAATGTAAAGGACATTAAACAACTTTCTACTTCCGGAAATGTGGGGTTCGGAACACCACCTCACGCTACTCATCGTGCTAATGTTAACGGAAGCCTTATAGCAAGTTCTTGGTTAAGAACCACTGGTGCAACTGGCTGGTTTAGTGAAACCTATGGTGGCGGTTGGTATATGACAGATAGTTCTTGGATTAGAACTTATGGAGGTAAACACCTTTTAGCTCAAAATAATTTTCAAGTAAATGGTACTTCTTATTTCGGTGGGGCAATAACTGTAGATTCCACTGTAACTATGAATACTGGTAGTGGTGGTTTTACCTTAAAAAACGGAACTGCTGAGATGGCTAAGTTGTGGCAAAATACTGACAGAACGGGGTTCACATTTGGCGATTCGACCAATGGCGCGTGGTGGTCGTATACAAAATCGGGTGCAAGATTTGATGCTACAAACTATATGGGTACTGCGTTTATCAATATTGGAGCTTTAGGTTGGTACACTGCATCATCCGAGCAATGGAAAGAAGGAATTGTTGATTGCAATAAATGTGGGGTTGATATTATCAAATCCACCCCCGTTAAACATTATCACCATATCGAGGGTATGGGAGACGGTACAGAACAAACTGGTTTCATTGCTGAACTATCCCCGCCAGAAATACTAAGTCCTGACGGTAAGATGGTTGATATGTATAAATCGTTAGCCTACTCTTATAAAGCCATTCAGGAGGAAGACGAAAGGGTTACTGCACTAGAACAGAAAGTAGCAGATCAAGAAACAGAAATAACTTCACTAAAGGCAGATATTGAAGCTCTCAAGAATGTAATAGCACTAAAACTAGATGTCGTCTTATGATGACATCTTTTTATATGCATCAAAACAGTTCAGCCTCGAACCGATCGAGGCAAACTAAATAGGAATGAGGAAGAATAGTGACAATAGAAATCGCAAGTATTGGGGTAATTTGTACACTTCTGGGTTTGGTGATTGGAATCCTTACATTCAGCAGGAATCGAGATAAAGATGTTAAAAATGATGCTTCTGAATCGGCTGTCATTAGAACCAAGCTCGACAATATAAGTCAAGGTGTAGAAAATATACGGATTGATATAAAAGCAAACGAAAGACGAACTAATGACTTAGAAAAGGCTGTTATTAGAATTGATGAAAGTACAAAATCAGCTCATAAGCGCATTGATGCGATGGAGCTCAAAGGGGAGAATCTATGATGAAAAAGGACATATTTACTTTGCTAGGAGGGTTCTTAACAGCCCTTCTTTTCTTTTTTGGAACGATTGGAATTTCATTTGATTGGTTTACTACTGAAAGTATTAATGCATTCGTAATAGTCGTATCTGCTTTTGCTGCATTTGTGTTAAATATCTATGCAGTGTGGAAGAACACTTATACATCCAAGAGGGCACAGTTGCAAAAGTTAGCTTTGCAGAAACAAGGATTAATTAAGAAGTAAGGAGTGATTGAATGTATGAGATAACTAGAGATTACATTAAGCATGGGAATGCTAGAAGTGGTCAGAAGCTACTCAGAGTCGGTTTTATTGTTGCTCACGATACCGGGAATCCTGGTAGTACAGCTTACAACAACCGTAATTACTTTAATAATCAACAACCTTCTGCATCGGCGCAAACTTTTATTGATGATAAGTATATCCTAGAAATCATTCCGATATATGAGAAAGCATGGCACGTTCAGTATCAGAAAACAAAGGATAACGAATTGTACGGTGATGATGCGAATGATATCGCAATAGGTGTTGAGCTTTGTTACGGAAAGAGTATTAACTTCCTAGAAGCATATAAGAGGTATGTGTGGTATATGGCTTACTTGTGTAAGAGTTTTAGTTTAGACCCACGTAAACACATTGTGGCTCATGCAACATTGGACCCAGGAAGAAAAACAGACCCTCACAACGCTTTAAATCAAAACGGTATTACATGGGATATATTCATCAATGATGTTGTAAAAGCCATGAATCCAAATGGTTGGAGTAAGGAGAATAGTCACTGGTATTATTTCGAAAACGGATTGCCTAAAACAGGGTGGTTAAATGATAACAACAAATGGTATTTCCTAGATCAGAATGGTGTCATGATAACAGGCTGGGTGAAGGTGTTAGAAAAATGGTACTATCTTGATTCTTCAGGAGCCATGAAAACCGGATGGATTAACGATAGAGGTACCTGGTATTACTTAGCTGCAAATGGAGATATGCAAACAGGATGGATTCAAGACAATGGTAAATGGTATTTTCTAAAAGCAGACGGTTCCATGGCAGCTAATACTGAGGTTCCGGTAAAAGTCGGCTCTGATGGTGCATTAATACTTGGAAAAGGGACAAATTAATAGTTATCATGATTAATCACCAACTGCCCTGCTCTTCAATGTGGGGCTTTTTTATTTTGGATACCATTTCAAGTTTATAAATTGATAAATATTAAGTATAATAGGTTATCCACATTTTCTATGTCGAAAAAACTAAATTTATCCACACTTTATCCACAGATAAATTTGTAGTATAATAGCAATAATTGTTAAAGGGGAAAAATAATAGATAGAGAGGATAGTATAATGGGTGACAAGTTAATACTGAATTTCGATGAATCTGGAAACCTTGGTAAAAGTGGTAGATACTTCACCATAGCTTGTGTTTGCACAGACAGTCTAAAGCCACTTCATAACGTAATGAAGAAAGCTGTTCTAAAAACAAAACAGAATTTTACTGAATTTAGTAATCATGATGAAATAAAAGCCAAAGAATCATATCCACCAATTAAAGACTTTTTCTTAAGAAAAATTGTATCCAAGGATATATCAATTCGATATATTGTAGCTGATCTCCACCATGTAAAAAGACAGCTCATACAAGATGAAAACTTACTGTATAATTACATGCTTAAATTTGTTATTGAACCAGTAGCAATGAAACCTGGATTAAAACACCTAGTTATTAATCTTGATAAGAGAACTATTAAGGTAAAGTCGACTAATTCATTTGAAGATTATATAAAAATACGGTTACAATATGAACTAAACCTAGATATAACTATTGAAGTGAACTATTTAGAATCACATAACTCATACGCGATACAGGCAGCCGATTTTGTTGCTAATGCAATTAATGCCAAATATGAGTATGGTGTAGCTCACGGGTATTATTACAACCTCATTGATGAAAAGATAGTACAAAGTGAACATTTTCCGAGAAGATATTTCGGACAACAAAAAGTTGTAAGTTTTTAGTTTAAGTTAATCTAAACTTTTTTGTTTACAATCGAAAACAAGTGTTGTAATATAATAATCAACTAGTACGGCGCAAGTAAACCCTATTATATCGTGTGAAAATAATAAACATAAACTGCCTGTGTGGTAGTCGATTCTTAGGTTTTGCGCTTGTCACCCATAAAATATATTTATAAGACCAAGTATATTTGGTCATTTTTTATGCATACTTATATAAAGTAGAGTAAACCCTATAAAACGTGTGTTAGTATGATACACATAAGCGGTCTGTTATGGCAGCCGTTTTCTAGGTATCTATTTCTGATTAAACCCCACTCCGAGGAGTGGGGTTTTTTTTATTTTCTTATTCTAATTCGTAAAACATCCCAATAAATTGTACAAGTAAGGACAACACATAAGGAGGTGATAACGTGACTTATGAGAATATAAAACTTACATTAGGTACATTGGCTACAGTATTAATTGGATTTATAACAATATTATTCGAAAAATACTTACAAACTATTGAAGCATCTGATATTCAACAATTACTCTCTTTTTTATTAATCTTTCTAACAGTAGCTATAACTGTTTCTACAGCATTTCTATATTTTAGAAGTCGCCAATTATTTGATGGATTTAATTATTTTTTGTGCTTACTTATTGGTTTACTGCATCTAGTTGCATTACCTTTAGGTATTGTGGCGATTTTAAAAATTGAATTTGGTCAGTACTGGTTGGGTGTAGTGGGATTAGCTGTTGCAATAATCTTTTTCGCAAATAGTAATAAGGATGACGGTAATAAAACATATGAAATAACTGACGAAAAGGAATAAATTTTCGCGCCTTACACTCTGTAAGGCATTTTTTATGGAAACTTTTTGAAGGATATTCCGTATAGGTATAGAAATATATTGATGAAAGGGGATGTAATCAGATGGACAAATTTGAATATAAGACAGTTAATTTTGAGTCAAAAGGTTTCCTGAAATCTAAAATTACTCCTGAAGAAGAAATGAATAAATTAGGTGCCGAAGGTTGGGAGTTAGTAACTTCTAATACTACAATCTTATCTGGGAAGACCACCGAAGCAACTTATATCTTCAAAAGAAAAATATAACCCTACTCACTACGAGTAGGGTTTAGCTCATCCACTTATTATATTTGGTCAAGAATTGTGGATCACGGTACCTTTTTATTTGATTAGCTAAGCCAGTTAAGGGTCTATCTGGAAAGTGGTGTTGTATCTTCTCAGCAACCTTTAAAGGGTTCATCTGTGGATGTTTACGCGCATACTGTTTTATAACTTTGATTTCTTCTTCAGTGTATTTCATATCCTAAATTCACCTCGGGGAAATAGTTTCTATATTACTGGTGAAATTCCTTCAAGAATTTTTCATTTTTTTAGAAAATATCTCTCCAACAACTTGTTAGCTTCATTCCTAAAATGATACATGAATATCCTTTTAACTCCCTGGTATCCCCGTACGAAGTATTTATACTCCAAGAACTCTACATTCACAACTTCAGGACCTTCAACCTTTGCTTTTAACTTCCTAAACTTTACTTTAATATCTCTTATATCTAGTCGCAGCTGCTTAAGTGTTGACTCAACTAAGTGCTGGTAAGGTTCCATTAATTTGAAATTAAGCGTTTCGATAGATTGATGATCTTTCTCCAGTACATTAATTAAATATGTCTTATAGATGTAATCCTCTATGAGTTGTTCTTCTTCATCAGTTAGATTAATCCTCATTCTTATCTTCCTTATATTCATATAAATCTTCTACAGTTACTCCTAATATCCTAGACAACTGAAATGCTCTTTCCATTGATGGAAATGATTTGCCACTCGAATAGTTGGAAAGTTGATTTCTACTAATACCCATCCTCTTACTTATTTCTTCTCTAGATACACCGGATACTTCAATGCAAAGACGTATCTTACTTTTTAACATATAATCATTCCTCTTTTAAATTGGATAATTAACTAATTCAACATAATTCAATTTAAACCTTTCACAATATAAATTACTTTTTCAAAATTTAATTTGTAAGGACAGGCAACTTTTTAAGTGATTGCCCATAAGTATATAGCGTAGAACAAAACAAAGAACGAAGAAAGGAATGGTCCAAATGAAAGCTACTTATAAGATTTTCTTAACTAAAGAGGGGTTGGATAAAGTAAAGAAAGGTGAAGTGCCTACGCAACTAAAAGACTTGAAGAAGTTGATGAAGTAATGAACATCTTTGACAACATGGTGCAGAATGACATTCAAATGAACCAGGGGAGAATTTATGATCATTTAAGTGAAACTCCCCTTCTATATCCCTCAGATACTTTATCAGAGCTAACTAAGGCAGCTATAACTAAATCACAGTACGAAAGTATTCTAGATCACATTTACCGTCACGATACTTTAGGAATTGATTCTTATAATTCAGTTGAAAAGAAAATTATAGACCGTTTTTATGAAAGGAGATGGATAAAGTGAAGGAGATCCTTTGTGAAATTGAAATTGTTTTAGCTGATATATTCCATTACACCTACACGGATAAGAATGATGAACTACGAAATCCGAGTATTGAATTATTAGCTTCATTGGCTAAGCAACTAAAGGAGGAAATTAAATGATAATGACTCTATGGTATGCAAGTTTCTTAGGTCTAGCTGCTTTCACAGGGTTTATGGGAGGGTTATTCTATTCAGATATATCTGGTCGTTCTGATGCAAAGGAAGAGGCTGCATTTCACAAATATTTAAATGAGGTGTTTGATAAATGATTCCATTAATTGCATTTGGATCATTAGGTGCTACTTTAATCGGTATGACATTTGCGGAAAGGATGGGGTGGATCAGTGTAAATGAGGAAGCTGTTAAGTGGTCATTAATCATACTCTTCATCTTGTCTTTTCTTCTATGGTTTGGATTAGAGAATCCTATATGGAATTGGATTTGGTAGGTACTAATTAGTCTTTATTCTTTGGTAGATTCCTAATACAGTGGTTTATTGGTTATTTTATATTTTTTTATCTTCTAGTTTTTGGTACCCTTCCTTTGTTTTTCTGTGCTTTATCTCATTTTTTTCATTCTTTAAAAATTCGATTAGGGGGAATTCGTTTTGGCAGACTTTGAAAGTCTAGACGCATTTTTAGGCACAGGATTGTTAGGAGATTTACCTTCAGGTACTTTACCTACTGGAACCTTACCAAGTGGTTCAATAAGTGGTGGAGGATTACAGTTTGGCTCAATGTCATCCGGGACAATAGTCTTGTCTGCTCCTCAAGATGGAGTAATGTCCTTAGGTTCTATGAATTTAATGAATCCTAGTGAAGGAGGGATATAGTGTTTAAGTTAACGGAAGAATTTATTATTCAGAATTGGGAGAAGGATTGGTATCAGGATGCTTATTTTACTCACACGAACGATGGTGATTCTATTGGATATTGTCTACAAAGTGAAACATTTAGTTTGAATAATTATTGGAATCATATTGGCCAAGAGGCTGCAGAAATTATGCTAAATACAAAAGGTGATAGTTAAATGTTTGAGTGGCTTTTATTAGCGCCTGCTGCCGCATTAGTTGCTGGAGTTGCACCAATTAAAAGGAAAATGAATGATAAGACAAAGATAGATCATATTTTTCGAAATTTAGGTCTTGGTG